>JAYVHZ010000549.1:0-4100 GCA_043770645.1 Undibacterium sp.
CAAAAATCGATCTCGACATTCGACGCTACCCTTGGCGTCGAGTACTGCACAATGGCGAAAATGGAGAAGGCTTAATTTTTGGCATTTATAAAACGCCAGAGCGATTAAAACTTTTTCACTTCTCCGAACCGGTGTATTCCGACAAAGTCTGGCTAGTCAGTCGATGTGACAATAGTTTTAACTTTACTAGCCTACAAGATCTCAAAGGAAAATCCATCGGCATCGTACAAGGCTCCAGTGCAGGCGACGAATTTGATAGTCAGGTTAACATTATTTTCAAAGCAGAATACAACACCAGCAGTTTGGCTGGACGTTTTTCTAAGCTTTATCAAAAGCGGATGGATGCTTTTTTACTATACGAACCGCGCACCAATTTAAAGGAAGTGCAAAAAGAATTGAATCAATTGTATGCGGCAGGTTTAGAGGAATACAAAAAGAAAAAAGCCGACGTTTTTTGCATCATCCCACGCCCAGTCTCTGTGATTGATGCGCATTTCGCGATGAGCATTAAAAGTGATAGAAGTATTTTAGATAAGATCGATAAAGTATTAATACATGCGAAAAAAACCGGTGAACTTGATCGTATTTTTGCCAAATAATTTGACCGATTTTTTCATGTTGTTCAAGATTAATTCTACAAATCATCGCTCACTGCTAAAGGAATAAGCGACGATTTTATATTCACTAATTTCCCACTCAACCATCACTACGCAAGGCGGCAATCGGATCTAAACGCGATGCTTGCTTGGCGGGAAAAACGCCAAACGCCAATCCAACTGCAATACACATCGACACTGCTGTGAATAAACTCAGTGGTGACCACGCGACTGACCAGCCTGCCAAGGTAGCGATGCTATACGCAGCGATCGCCCCCAGCACAACACCCATTAACGCACCCGTCACCGCGATAACCAAAGCTTCCGCCAAAAACTGCTCGACCACATCTCGACGACGTGCGCCCAAGGCTCGTTTCAGGCCAATTTCACGACGTCGCTCCAAAACGTTTGCCAACATAATGTTCATAATGCCGATGCCACCAACTAGTAAGGACACGGCAGCGATAGAACTCATCACGATGGTAAAGATGCGTTGCGTCTGTTGGTTTTGGCGATACAACCCCATAGGTACAATTAAGTTGGTATCGTCGGCATTGGCATGGCGTTGGGCAATGACCGTTTGCAGAACACGCGCTGCTGCATCTGGCGCGACCTTGCCATCTAAGCGCAAGCTAATGCCATCGACCTCATCTTCGATCAAGGTAAATAAAAAACGCGCGCGCCCACTCTCCCAAGGTACAAATAAACGCTCATCATCGAGGCCTAATTTAATGCCTTCAAATTCAGATTTTCCAGCCGAACGATCTGCCAATACACCGACCACCTCTAGCCAAGTATGATTCAGCTTAATGCGCTCACCAAGCGGATTTTGTTCGCCAAACAAACTCTTGGCTAAACGTGCGCCAATCACGCAAACGGGTGCCAAGGTATCGCTGTCTTCGGTTTGCAACCAACGCCCGTGGGCAATCTGCAAGCCACCGTGTTCAGCATAACTCTGCGACACGGCAAATGCCCGGCCAGCGATGATATTGGTGCCGTATACCAATTGATCTACCTTGATTTCCTTTTTCAAGGCAACCGATTGCGCACCAGGAACCACTGACATCGCGGCTGTGGCATCGGCAGCGGAGAGCCCTAAAGAGCGGGTCCGAATGTCCTTCAACTTATCTGCAGCAATACTTTTTGATTCGACCAAAATATTATTCAAACCAAGCTCAGCCACCAAACGCAAAGCCTCGCGTTTACTGCCCTCGCCTACCGCTAACATAGCGACAATCGCCGCGACCCCAAACACCATTCCCAACAGCGTTAAACCGGTTCTGAGCTTGCGCCGTTTTAGTTCAACAATAGCCTCAACGATCAGGGCACGATTCATGACTTGTCCTCTTTCTTTTCCGGTACCAACACTAACTTTGCGCCGGCACTTAAACCGGACTTCACTTCACTCCGTATCTGTCCACGCAAACCCAATTCGACTTTTTGTTTTAACTTACTGGACTTTTCTATGAGATAAACAAAGTAATCGGCTCCTTCTTGTACCAGCGCGATGTTAGGAACGGTGAGTACCTTACTGGAGTTAAGTAAAGTCACCCGACCGGTAATTGCCTGCCCGGGCTTTAAGACAAACTTGCGCACCAAATCTTGACCTATGCTGGCTTCAAAATCAGAATACTTGACAGGTGATTCGCGCGATTTAGTGCTGGCGGTTTTGCCGACTTTAGTGACTTTCAAATCCAATTCCGTGCCGGTGCCTGACAGGCGTACTTTGATCCCTTGACCTTCTTTCAATCCAAATGCCGCACCTTCTGCAATGCTAAATTTGGCAACTTGTTGTTCCAAATCAGGTAAAGAACCAAACTCTTCTCCGGCCCACATCTTGCTACCAACCTGCGGCAATGACCCATTCCAACGCGGCTTCAAGAGAAACACACCTTCATGTGGTGCTCTCAGTTCCAAAGCAGACAAGCTCTTACGTTGTTGTTCTATGGTCAAAGTGACGCTTTCCTTTTGTGACTGCACCACGGCCTGATCTGCATGACTACGCGCGCCAATCTGATTGTTTTTCCACTTCAAATAATCTTGCTTATGATTGAGAAAACCGATATCGACTAAGGTGTCGAGAATTTTGTTTTGCGCAAAAATCTGTAGATCGGCATTCGCATAACGCTTACTCAGATTCAAGTCCCCTGTCACCTTGGCGCTGTCGGAACTTAATTCAGCGCGACCTAATTCCGCGTTAGATTGAATCCCTAGCTCCATCAATTCTTTACGTAACAAATCAGTTTCTGCTTGCGACAGTTTCACTCTCGACTGCGCCGCATCGAACACAGCAATGATCTGACCTTTCTCGACCAAACTGCCATTGGCGACCATAGTCACCAGTGTGCGTTGATCCCAGCCTGTGCCTGGGACATTCAATTGCGTGCTGGCCGCAGCCTTAATTTCACCATCAGCATGAATCTCTTCATGCCAACTGCGTGCCTCAACGACTTCCACCGGAACGCCATCATTACTCGACTCATTGCTGCACGCGCTTAAGTTCCCCATCACAATTAAGGAAGCTATGATCGTATTTATTTTTTTCATTTTTTTACTCCTACTGGTGCACCAGGCGGTATAGCTGATTTACTGGCCGTTTGATTTACTATTTTCACTTGCACTGCAGTGCCAGGTTTCAGATTTTTGGGAAGGCTATCAAATTCGATTTCTATGTCTCGGACAATCATCGGTTGATTTGCCGATTTACCGTGAAAGACTGGACCAAAGCCGCTGATCTTCGCCGCAATTTGCGTATTGCTGCCAGGCGTCGTCACCGATACCAACTGTCCTAACTTGACGAGAGCCACCTGCGCTTCAGGTACTTTGGCTGCGACAAAAATTTTCTCTGGATCGGCCAAATTAGCAACGGCTGCCCCCATAAAAACACGACTACCGACGGCAAATTTTTCATCATCAAAACCGACGTTATGCACCACCGTACCAGCACGTGGCGCAATCACTGTTAAGCCATTCAGACCTTTTTCCAAAATCGAAATTGTTTGTAGCAGTTGTGCGATTTCTGATTTCAGCCCACGCAATTCTGCTGTTCTGGCACGTTGTTGTGCGTCACGCTGCCGTTCGGATAATCCCGCGAGTTGAGTAAATAAGTCGCGTTCTATGACCAGTTTGTCATAATCGATACGCTTGACTAATTCTTTTGGCAATGAGGCTTTACGCAAGGCTTTTTCCGCATTACTTTTCGCCTCACTGACAGCTAAGTCCGCAGCCTTAGCGGCCTCGGCATGATCCAAAGTCGTTTTCTCTACACTGCGTTGCTTTTCCTTGAGCGAACTACGATGTGTATCAAGTTTCGTCTTGGCATCATTCGCCTCAAAGATCGCCACCGGCTCACCGACTTTGACATGACTGCCCTCAGCCGCCAACATCACCAGATTAAAATTCCATACATTACGTATCGTTGGTGGCGAAATGACTTGCGATTGACGGGATAAGACTTCACCTTCTAAAGTGAGTTCTGGCGCCGTGATATTTTTTGCCGTTACG
>JAYVHZ010000550.1:0-2096 GCA_043770645.1 Undibacterium sp.
ATGCCCCGCTTTTTTTGACTGCTTATTACAGAGAATAGTACATATCAAATTCAGCCGGGTGCGTCGTCATACGCATACGCTGTACATCTTGCATTTTCAATTCGATGTAAGCGTCAATCATGCTTTCGCTAAATACACCGCCGCGTGTCAAGAATTCACGATCTTTGTTCAATGCGTCCAAAGCTTCCTCCAAAGAAGCGCAAACCGTTGGGATCAATGCATCTTCTTCTGGTGGTAAATGGTACAGATCTTTGGATGCTGCTTCACCTGGATGAATTTTGTTTTGCACGCCATCTAAACCAGCCATCATCAAAGCGGCGAAGCACAAGTATGGATTTGCCAATGGATCAGGGAAACGCGCCTCAACACGGCGTCCTTTTGGATTCGCCACATAAGGTATACGGATAGAAGCAGAACGATTCTTCGCAGAGTAAGCCAATTTTACTGGTGCTTCGTAGCCTGGAACCAAACGCTTGTAGGAATTCGTACCTGGATTGGTAATTGCATTCAATGCTTTCGCATGCTTGATAATGCCGCCGATATAGAACAAGGCGAATTCAGACAAACCAGCATAGCCGTCGCCTGCGAACAAGTTTTTGCCATCCTTCCAGATGGATTGATGGACATGCATACCGGAACCGTTGTCGCCAACGATAGGCTTAGGCATGAACGTCGCCGTTTTACCATAGGTGTGTGCTACATTCCATACTACGTATTTCAAGTTTTGTGTCCAGTCAGCACGTTCTACCAAAGTAGAGAACTTTGTGCCGATTTCGTTTTGACCAGCACCAGCGACTTCATGGTGATGCACTTCCACTGGAATACCTAAAGATTCCAAAATCAAACACATTTCAGAACGCATGTCTTGGAAGCTATCAACTGGTGGCACCGGGAAATAACCGCCCTTGACTGTAGGACGATGACCTGTGTTACCACCTTCGAGTTTTTCTCCTGTTGTCCATGACGCTTCGTCAGAATCAATCTTCACGAAGCAGCCAGACATATCGATTTTCCAGCGTACGCTGTCAAAAATGAAGAATTCTGGTTCTGGGCCGAAGTAAGCAGTATCACCGATACCAGAAGATTTCAGATACGCTTCAGCGCGTTTTGCGATAGAACGTGGATCACGATCGTAGCCCTTGCCATCCGCTGGTTCAATCACGTCACATTGCATAAACAATGTGGTTTCTTCCATGAATGGATCGATATTTGCTGTATTTGGATCTGGCATCAACAACATATCGGAAGCTTCGATACCTTTCCAACCAGCGATAGAAGAACCGTCAAATGCATGACCAGATTCGAATTTATCCATATCGAAGTGCGAAATAGGCACCGTCACGTGCTGTTCTTTACCGCGTGTATCAGCAAAACGGAAATCAACGAATTTAACTTCGTTATCTTTCGCCATCTTCAACACTTCTGCTGGGGTCATTGCCATTTGAAACTCCTCAATCGTTCAAAATAATCGTTCAAAAATAAGTGTAGGAACTACTGCATCGATACAAAGAATGCGTAAAAACGCAAAATTACTGCAATTAATCTCAATTTTCTACCCACTTTACGACACTGGCATTTCAAAAACGCACCATCATAATGCAAATAAGAAACTAGAATACGACGGAGATATTAGCAGAAAGCGTGCCATGTGCAAGTCAAAGACAGCAAGATAATCAACATTATTAAGTCTTTGTTTTATAAAGAGAAACTGAATAAGTTAAAATTAAACAATAAATTCCCCAAGAATGATGGCGCACTAAAAAAGTGCGCAATGGGCGCGACGCACTTTCTTAATGCAAAGCTGCGCGCCAATTTAGTGCAATCTAGACCGAAGTAGACTGTACGTTTTTAGCGCGATAAAGATTACACTAAATGCGGACTTTCAAAATCGCCACCAATAATCACTTATGATTAATGATTAATTCTTCTTAAGTACAACCCATAATTACTCACAATTGAAAGTCAGCGCAAAGTAAAGGAAGCTCTATGAACGACATCATTAATCGCGCGAAGTTGCGCGCTCAAGAACAACAATTAGCTTACGCAGGAGCGGTGACACCCGAAGAAGCATTTAGCCTCTTACAAGAAAACCCAAA
>JAYVHZ010000551.1:0-4300 GCA_043770645.1 Undibacterium sp.
AGTCGCTTGCAGTGCCAGCACTGTGGCGCGCCTTGACGCCTAGCCCTGCGCCCGTTTTTCCGCATTCGCACTCCCGATTTAAATGTTAACAGGCCCTAGTCTTCCATCACACTTATTGGCAGTTCTAAATAAAAGCTAGTGCCTTCACCCAACACACTTTCAACCCGGATTTGACCTCCGAGCAAAGATGTGACGATGTTGTAGGTGACATTCAAACCGAGACCAGAACCACCTTGACCTAACTTAGTGGTGAAAAAAGGCTCGAAGATGCGATGTAGATATTCTTCTTTTATACCGATGCCATTATCTTCAAATTTGATTTGTACGCGGTCTGTTGATAGCAGCGACGCGCTGATCTTCATCTGTCCTTGTTTGCGTCCTTCAAATGCATGCAACATCGCGTTCTGCAAGAGATTAATTAACACTTGGCCGTATGACCCAGGATAGCTATGCATGGCAATATTATCGGGAATATCAATGACGAGTTGATGTTGGGATTGCCGCACCTGATTCATCATTGTTGCGATGATTTCAGTCGTAGTTTTCTTTAAATCAAAGATACGCGCCTGCGCGCTGGCTTGATCGACTGCGACCTGTTTAAAGCTGCTGACCAAGTTAGCACTGGTGTGCAAACTGCGCATAAGCAAAGTGCAGGCATCGTTACAGCGCTCGGCAAAGTTCCTGAAGTCGGAACGCTTGACTGATCCGCGCTCGATTGTTTCTGACATTCGTTGAATAATTTCTTCGATGGAACTGGCAATCAGCAAACTATTTCCGAGTGGGGTATTGAGCTCATGTGCGACACCAGCCACCAACGACCCTAATGCGGCTAGCTTTTCACGTTCAACCAACTGCGCTTGTGTCTCCTGCAATTGACGATATGCCTCTGCATTGTCGAGCGCAATTCCAACGTAAGAAGCGAGTGTACGCAAAATGTCCAGATCAGTTGATTGATATGCGGATCTCTCAAAACTCTGAACACCAATGACGCCTCGAACTTCGTTTTTGACGAAAAAAGGTACATAGAGAATCGAGAGTGGTGTACCGGATACCTCGCCGCTTTGGAGCCGCGCACCCCAATTTTCTGGGTTTTCGGTAAAACTGAGATCCTGGATGTACTGATCGTATTCCTTGTAAATGTCTGAAATAAAGAGTTCTTTTTTATGGTCAATACACCAGACTGGGAATTGGTTTTTATTATTACAATCGCGGTTGTATGGCGCAAATCGTTTTCCAGATTCAATGACAAACGGAAACTCAATCAAGTTTCTTGCCGGATCGTAGAAGCCAATGCCAAACACGGTGGCGTCCATTAAATCATTCACGTTTCTGTAGAGCAGACTGATAATCGCCTCGGTGTCGAGCGTAGCAGTGATCTCTTTACCTATCTCGCTTAGTAAAGAGATATTTCGATGGGCATGTTCGAGTGTTTCCTTTTGTTTCTCAATCGCCTGCTTTTGATTTTGCAATTCGCGTGTTCTATGAGTGACTTGTTCCGCCAAAAGAACTTTTTGCTGTACCAATTGACGCGTCCGAAAAGCAAACAAACCATACGTCAGGCCAAGCAACAGCAAAAAAATCGCCGATCTAAACCACCAAGTTTTCCAATATGGTGGCGAGATCTGTATTTTTAGTGAAATGCCTTTTTCGTTCCAAACGCCATTTTTGTTGCTCGCTTTAACGCGAAAAACGTATGGCCCGGGGTCCAAATTGGTGTAAGTCGCAAAGCGTTTCTTTGCGTCTGTCTCAACCCAATCTGGATCAAAGCCGACTAGCTGATAGGCATAGCTGTTTTCCATCGGATCGGCAAAATGCAGGGCGGAAAACTCGATTGAAAAGATCGCATCGAGATAGCTTAACTGTATTTCTTTTAGGGTTTCAATTCCCCCTTGATGGTTCGGAATGTAATCGTTTCTCTTTTTGTTAATCGACTGATTTGAAACAAGAAAATCGGTCACGACCACTTTGGGAGGGATCGGGTTGTCGGCAATGTCCTCTGGTCGAAAGCGGGTCACGCCTGTCCATCCTCCAAAATTCATACTACCGTTTGCCGACATCAAGGTCGCGCCAATCAAATAAGAGCCTTGAATCATGCCATCTTTTGCAGAATAGTTTTTGAATTTTCCCGTTGATACATTTAAACGAGACAGTCCTGCGGTAGTACTGATCCAAATATTACCGGCACTATCTTCTAAAATGCCACCTACTGATTCCGCCGTACCATCCGCTCTTGTCGGAAAAAACTCAAAACGAAATTGGCCATCCGGCATTTTATTTAGACGATTGAGTCCGCCAGAAGTGCCGACCCACAGGTTTCCTCGACTATCTTCAAAGAGATCATGAATTCGGTTGTGACTTAGACTGTCTTTCCTTGCATCGTCATGTTTGAAGTGAACAAATTTTCCGCTTGCACGATCAAAATAATCGAGACCATTCATCGTTCCTACCCAAATAGTGCCTTGTCTATCTTCGAAAACTGTGAAGGCCCAATTGTTGGCAACACTATCGGGATCGTCAGCATCATGGCGAAAAGTCACAAACTGCTGTTGACCAGCGAGACGCCGGTGCAGCCCCCCTCGACTAGTGATCCAAAGTGCCCCTGAGCGATCGAGCATAATTTTCTCAATATAATTGTCGTTAGTCTCATTACTGATAAAGGTGGGAACGAAACTTTGGGTGCGAGGATCAAATAGGCTGAGACCTGAGCGTGTACCCACCCACATACGCCCATCCTTTAATGGTAGAAGGCTAGCAATTTGATTGTCCGGTAGGCTCAATTTCTTGCTGACATCCTTTTGCCATACTTCAACACGCTGATTGCGCAAATTTAACTTCATCAAGCCGCCGGAATACGTGCCTAGCCATAAATGATCTTCATCTGCATTGGCAAGCGCACGGATCCGATTATCACTCTTCCCTGTAGCATCGTCTTGAAACTGCACATATCGACTAAATCCCCCACTAGCTAAATCAACCCGACTTATCCCTGTCGAGCGTGACGCGACCCACAAAGCTCCGCCTTGATCTTGAAAAATCTTGTTGACGTGATTGTGCATCAAACTATTTGGATCCAATGGTCGATGTCTAAATTGTTCGAACGAGGATGTCGACTTTAGTAAGCGAAACACGCCCTGATTGACTGTGCCCACCCAGAGCGTATTATTGCGATCATGGTAGAGCGTTCGTATGAGCGAAAGATCGAAGCCTTCTTGGTCAGCGAAAGTCTGAATTGTTGCTTGTGTAGATTTAAGATCGATTCTGGACAGGCCAGCATCACTACCGATCCAAAGAACTTGATCTTTGTCGAGCGAGAGCGCGACGATATCGTTTTGGCGGGAATTTGAACGGTTACTTAAGTTGATATCAACATGCTCAAAAGATTTGTTGGCTGGATTAAACTTGTCTAGACCCTTCGGAGTTGCAATCCACAAGTAATTGTTTGCGTCGCGAGCAAGGTCGGTGATTAGATCGTCACGTAAACTATTTGGGTCGTCTTTATCATGGCGATAGTCGATGAACGCCTGCGTATGCATATCAAAGTGCATCAGTCCGTAATCGGTTGCTAACCATAGACCATCAGCGCCATCGTCAACGATGGCTTGAATTTTATAATTGCCGGAGAGAGCAGATTTCTTGTCGCGTCTAACAAAATTTGTGAACGATTGCTTCGTGGCGTCATACAGGCTTAAACCAGCTTGCGTCCCCACCCACAAGCGACCGTCTCGATGAATATACAAAGCTGAGGCAAAATTATCGCTTATCGTTGTGGGGTTACTTGGATCGTTCTTAAATATTGTGGTACGGTAACCGTCGAACTTCAGCAACCCAGCCTGGGTACCAAACCATATAAAACCATGTTGATCTTGCGCTATTGCCGCAACCGACTGCACTACGAAACCTTGATCTTGGCCGATATGCTGGAATCGTAGGGCGCCGACACTCGATCCAAAACATACAGACGCCATCAGGCAGCTCACTAACATCCACAACAATAGTCGCCATTGGCGTAACAGGTGAGTCATGAATAAACTTGGCATCATGAGTAAGTAGCCTTATCGAATAAGTTCGTAGACGAAGGCGATATCGCCTCAAATATTGTCTACGGGTATCTTAGACCACATTTAAATGTAGCGCATCAGCAATGTTTGAATCGTGGTTTTTTCAGGGTTTACTGCGTTAAATCATGGAAGGTCAATTGAAAATATAGTGAAATATAGATGCCTTTAAGTTATTTGAGGCAGACTGGAAAGCCTCATAAAGATTTCATGCGAGCAAGAAAGACCAATCAACAGCGCAGCTT
>JAYVHZ010000552.1:0-10841 GCA_043770645.1 Undibacterium sp.
CAGAGTTCACCCAAAAATATCAGATCAGCTACCCGGTTTTTGCAGCCGGAATGGATGGCACCAGCCTCTCGCAAGCCATGGGAAACAAAGCCGGTGGCCTGCCGTTCACCGCCTTGATTTCAGCAGAAGGAAAAGTGGTTAAAACTTATTCTGGCCGCTTAAAAATGCCTGAATTACGTGCTGATATTCAACGTCTGAATATAAAAAATTAAAAAGATTCCGTGTTTTGCCTTGCCAATTAGGGGTAACTAACGGCAAAATGCCTGCAACTTCGGCAAAATGATAAATTCTATGGCACGCAAGATCTTGCTCATTAACGGCCCCAACCTGAATTTATTAGGCACCCGCGAACCAGAAGTGTATGGAAAACAAACACTTAGCGAGATAGAAAATGCAGCACAGCAACAAATCGAAGCGGCAAATGCCGAATGCCTGTGCTTTCAAAGTAATCACGAAGGTGCCTTGATCGATAGAATTCACGCGGCACGTACAGAAAAAGTTAATGCAATTATCATTAATCCTGGCGGCTATACCCACACCAGTGTTGCATTAAGAGATGCCTTAACCGGCGTCGCTATTCCTTTTATAGAAGTGCACATCTCGAATATTCATCAGAGAGAAGCATTTCGACATCATTCTTATCTTTCCGATATGGCAAAAGGCGTTATCTGCGGTCTAGGCACAGACGGATATCGCTTTGCGATTGACTTTGCATTAAAAAACCTTTAAATTCTCGCATCTTCACGCAATTAACATACATTCATCACATAAATATGTATTGCGTCTATTCCAACAACCGCACTTAAGCGACCAAAAGTACGCTCAATTGCACCAATAAACGCCACAATTTTTCAGGAGATTTCACATGGATTTAAGAAAACTCAAGACCCTCATCGACCTTGTTGCTGAATCTGACATTTCAGAATTAGAAGTCACCGAAGGCGAAGGTAAAGTTCGTATCGTGAAATCTGCACCCGTGCAACATGGCCAAATGATGATGATGCAGCCACAAATGCAAACGATGATGCAACAAGGCATGTCTGCTCCGGCGGCAGCACCAGTCGCAGCGGCTCCAGCTGCACCAGCTGCGATTGAAGGTCATGTTATCAAATCTCCTATGGTAGGTACTTTCTACCGTGCCGCTTCCCCTGGCTCTGCACCGTTTGCTGATATTGGCAAAAACGTCAACACTGGCGACACACTGTGCATTATTGAAGCGATGAAGCTACTGAACGAAATCGAAAGTGATTTCTCGGGCAGCATTAAACAAATTCTGGTCGAAAATGGCCAACCTGTTGAATTTGGTCAACCATTGTTTATCATTGGTTAATGTCAGCTCGATCAGCTCGATCGGCTTGATGACGCTGTTTGCTTCGCCGGTTAAGCTGGCGAAAACAAAATTTATTGCTCCTAAGCTCCCGGGCTGCAACCTCTGCCAAAGCAAAATATATTATGTTTGAAAAAATTCTGATCGCCAATCGTGGCGAAATCGCTCTCCGTATCCAGCGCGCCTGCCGCGAGATGGGCATTAAGACCGTGGTCGTCCACAGTGAAGCTGACCGCGAAGCCAAATATGTCAAGTTAGCTGATGAATCTGTTTGTATCGGCCCTGCTCCCTCCAATCTCAGTTATTTGAGCATGCCTGCAATTATCAGTGCAGCCGAAGTGACGGACGCACAAGCGATTCATCCAGGCTATGGCTTTCTCTCTGAAAATGCCGATTTTGCGGAACGTGTTGAACAATCTGGTTTCGTCTTCATTGGCCCTCGAGCTGAATCTATCCGCTTAATGGGTGATAAAGTTTCAGCAAAACATGCAATGAAAGAAGCGGGCGTACCATGCGTACCAGGCTCTGAAGGCGCCCTGCCAGACGACCCAAAAGTCATCGTACAAACAGCACGCAAAGTTGGGTATCCAGTCATCATCAAAGCAGCTGGCGGTGGCGGTGGTCGAGGTATGCGCGTCGTTCACACTGAAGCAGCATTATTGAATGCTGTGACCATGACTAAGACTGAAGCAGGCGCTGCGTTTGGCAATCCTGAAGTCTACATGGAAAAATTCTTGGAAAATCCACGTCACGTTGAAATCCAAATTTTGGCAGATCAACATGGCAATGCGGTTTGGTTGGGTGAGCGTGATTGCTCCATGCAACGTCGTCATCAAAAAGTCATCGAAGAAGCACCAGCCCCAGGCATTCCACGTAAAACAATCGAAAAAATCGGTAACCGTTGCGCTGAAGCTTGCCGCAAAATCGGCTATCGCGGCGCAGGTACTTTTGAATTCTTGTATGAAAACGGTGAATTCTATTTCATTGAAATGAATACCCGCGTACAAGTTGAGCATCCGGTCACAGAAATGATTACCGGTGTCGATATTGTTCAAGAACAAATCCACATCGCATTCGGCGAGAAGCTGCGTTTCAAACAATCCGATATCGAATTGCGTGGCCACTCTATTGAATGCCGTATCAATGCAGAAGACCCATTTAAATTTACACCCTCCCCTGGGCGTATTGCTACGTGGCACACCCCAGGCGGCCCAGGTATCCGGGTTGATTCACATGCCTATGCTGGTTACTTCGTCCCACCGAATTATGATTCCATGATCGGCAAAGTCATTTCTTATGGTGCAACTCGTGAACAAGCGATTCGTCGTATGCAAATCGCCCTGTCAGAAATGGTCGTCGAAGGCATACAAACGAATATCCCTCTGCACCGTGAACTCATGATTGATGCGCGCTTTATCGAAGGTGGTACGAATATTCATTACCTCGAACATAAATTAGCGGATATGCCTGTGCTGTCCAAAAAGGCAAAATAAACGCCTGGCGACATTGCTAGTTTAGTAGTTTCCACGACGCGATTGAGATACCATATTCAATCGCGTTTTTTGATTTAAATCGTCGCTGCTTTTTAGCGTACGAACTTGTTTTTTGAATTTGAAAGTACATTATGGCTTGGGTAGAAATCATCATTGAAGTCGCTCGCGATCACGCAGAGAATTTATCCGATGCATTAATGGATGCGGGTGCATTGTCGGTTTCAGTCGAAGATGCGGACGAAGGCACAGATGCTGAAAAACCTTTATTTGGCGAGCCAGGAATGGAAATCACCGAGCGAGCCTGGGAACGCAGCCGCGTCGTCGCACTTGCCGATACCGATATCGATCACGCTGGCCTCGTCGCAGCCGCTGCTGCATCCATCAAACTGGCTCAAGCCCCTAATTTCACCACGCGCAACGTTGAAGAACAAGACTGGGTAAGATTAACCCAATCTCAATTTGAACCTATCCACATCGGCAAAAACATCTGGGTCGTACCTAGTTGGCACGCAGTGCCAGATCCAAGTGCATTGGTATTGGAACTCGATCCAGGCCTCGCCTTTGGCACTGGCAGTCACCCAACGACCCGCTTATGTATGGAATGGCTAGAAGCCCACGCACCACAAAATTTATCTGTGCTCGATTACGGCTGTGGCTCTGGCATTCTGGCAATGGTGGCGAAGAAATTACAGGCGAATCAAGTGATCGGTGTCGATATCGATCCGCAAGCAATTGAATCTGCAAATTACAATGCCGAACGCAATCAATGTGAGATTGAATTTTCATTGCCTGAACAGTTCGGTGAACAATATCCAGCATCACATCAATTCGATGTAGTCGTTGCAAATATTTTGTCTAGCCCATTAAAGCTGATGGCGCCGATGCTTTCAGGCAGAGTTGCGGCTGGTGGCGCTTTGATTTTATCTGGTGTATTGGCGCGTCAGGCAGAAGAAGTCGCCGCCGCGTATGCGCCATTTATTCAATTAAGCGTGTGGCAAGAACGTGAAGGCTGGGTTGCTTTACACGGCCGCCGCAACACATCCGCAACTTAACGATTCACACACTTAAACACTAAGCAGATCATGGCGCTCGCGACCCAATGTCCTCATTGCTATACCAGCTTTCGGGTCGCTAATGACCAGCTCAAACTGCACGCGGGTATGGTTCGCTGCGGCTCCTGTCAACAAACCTTTAATGGTATCGAACACTTGCTCGCACCTGGACAAGCTCCACGTACGCCGCCGGCAGTTCTGGCGTCAGAAATTGAGAGCAACGCTAACGATCTGGTAGGCGACGATTCAATCGACAATCCCACCAAAGAGTCAATCGTTCATCCTCATCTCGAGTTCGAAACAACAGCAACTGAAAATTTACACACAGCCGATCAACAAACTGTCACGCCAACACCAGTTCAAACCGTAGATGAGGATGCGCTTGACTTAGACGCTGACATCAATAATCAAACATCAATTGATACCACTGCGGAGGCAGCAAAGACACGCGATTCAAATGTGGACTTTCCATCGTTAGAGGGTGAACCATCCGACTACGCAAAACTAGAATTTGAAGAGGCGTTAGAATCTAACAAGGTTCAAGACGAGCCTGATGTAACCGAAAAAGACAGTACACCTGAAGAATTTTCTGCACTACTCGAAACCATTCAAAATGAGCCAAATAATGCTTCACCCGACAAAGGCAAAGACGACATCCGGCTATCTAGCAAAATTGAATTTGAGTTAACTAAAGAAGAGCGGGACTTAATCGAACAAGCTGATCATTTGCATCAGTTGGAATTAGAGAATCGTGTCGCGATTCTCGATGAGAATGATGAAGTATGGTCAAAAAAAGAAGCTAGTCTCGATCAGGAGATGACGCAAGAACCATTAGCTTCAGTAAATTCAATGGCGTCTGTTAAAACTACTGATGTTAAAACAGAACTGGCGAACAACGCACGTAATACAACTCGCCATCAAGAACTACTGGAAAGTACGAAGGATATTGAACAGGAGAGCAGGGAAAACGACAGCAGTGATTCTGATATCACGCCAGGTTTTGTTTTGCTTGCAGAAAAAAAACTGCGCTACGGAAAATGGCAAACACTAGGCCTGTCTGCAACTTGCCTACTTTTATTGGTAGGAATTGCTGCGCAGAGCACCTACTTCTTTAGAACTAGCATTGTCGCGCATTTCCCTGCCACGAAGCCGTACTTGCTTCAAGTATGTCAGCAATTTAATTGTCAAATCAAACTACCCGCAGAACGTCGGATGCTCGAGATATCCGGGAGTGAACTTCTAATTTTGCATGATGAACTGCGGATCAACACCTTATCATTTCAAATTCAAAATAAGAGTAATACAGCACAAGAATGGCCTGTCGCAGAATTAATTCTCAAGGACTCTCGTGGGAAAATAGTGCTACACAAATTTTTTCAACCGAGTGCCTACCTCAACAACAAAGCAGATCTTGCTAAAGGGATCGCAGCGCGCACAGAGAGTGAGCATAAAATACACTTTGAACTCAATGTTGCGAAAGCATCAAATTACGCAATGGGTATTTTTTATCCGTGAGTGCAAATCGAAATTAGGATATTTTTGGTTAAAATGGATGCTAAAAAGCTTGCGATTGACCATGATGAACAACAAATGGCAACGTATGATTAGCGATAAAATAACATCATACCTGCTCAAAAGTCACCCGAAAAATCGCAAACAATGTTGACTCAGACTTTTTTCCGCAGATGACGATAACGCTCAGCACGAATTGCAATAGATGAAATTAATTTTTCCGGATCAATAGGCTTGGTCAAAAACTCATCGGCGCCAGTTTCAAGAGCACCCAATTGCTTCTTCATTTCAGTTTCTGAAGACAAAAATACGATAGGAATATCCAAATAGTGGTTGTTCTGCCTTATCACTTTTGCCATCTCGATGCCATTACACTGTGGCATATAAAGATCTGTCAGGATTAACTCCGGCTTGAACTTTTTTATTGCATCTAAAATTTCGGTTGGATCTATCAACGCTTTTACATGCATGCCCGCACTACTTAATACCGCATCAAAAAAACTCAAAAAGAATTCATCATCGTCAACAACAAGGACTCGATAGGATCGAACAGTATTTTGTGCGATTTTTTCATCGATCCTCACACTCAAAGCTTGCACATCGATTGGTTTGATAAAATAGCCTTCAGCACCATCACGAACTGCGCGCAAGCGATCATCAAAGTTATCACTTGAGGAAAGGTAAATCACCGGAAAATTCGTAACAACCCTAGCGGTCATGGCTTCTCGCGCTAACACGCTGCTGTCCGAGTCAATATCCAAAACCACCGCTGCAGGTGATCGCACTGAAATCGCAGAGCGAAATTCGTCAAAATCAGAAAAACCGATCACTTCATGGTCATAATTACTCAAGCGATCCACTATCATTTGCCCATAATGTGGATCAATTGAAAAGACATAAACCAGATCGAAGTACCTGATAGTAGTGTTCTCGCTTGCGTCTTCGTCAGATATTTCAGTATTCTCTAAAGTATTTTGCGTCATTTGATTGTCTGTTCTCAATGAAAATTATGATGAAGCTCAATAAATTTATTGTGCAGCAATTTCACCCCAAAGCTGTCGCATACTGAAGCGAACCAGTACTTGATCACGATGAAGCACTTCTCGGATAGAGTGCAAAGATTTTTGCGTGTCACGTTTGATTGGCATCGATAAAGGTGCTCCCCGGGGACCGATCATGCTATGCACATAGGGAGTTGTGGTGGTACCACCTTTGCTAGTGACGACACCAATCTCACCATCTTCAAGCTTGACGAAAGTACCTATAGGATAGGTTCCAAGTTCCCGGATAAACAATGTCACGAGCATCAAATCAACTGTCGTTTTTCCACCGATCAAAATATCCCGAAGGGCAGCGTTTGGCAACATCGATTTTCGATAACTGCGAGCACAAACACGAGCACAATAACGATCTGCAATTGACATGATCTTGGCATTTTGTGGAATTTCAGCGCTACGTTTTTTGCCTGGATAGCCTGTGCCATCTTCATTTTCGTGGTGATGCAAAATCCAAGATAGCCAACCTTCATCCTGAATTCCTGATGCCTTTAATTGCTGCACACTCTCCACAGGATGTTTATAAATAAGCTCTTGATCTTCTGCACTCAGAACACCACTTTTTTCCTGTAAACGTTCTTGCTGGCGCAGCATACTTAAATTCATCGTCATACAAGCTGCCGCCAAGTAAATCAGCTCCTCATCACTCTTTTTTAATGCTTTTCCAATCACGATAGAAACGACCGCACTATCCACACAATGGCGAGCAGAATAATTTCCTTCTTGATGGAGAAGTATGCAGCCCAAGGCAACGTCGGTGTCTAGATTGGTGGCAACAAACACCAATTTCGCCAAACTCAAAAATTTTTCGCGGGCGTTTGGCTCATTATTGAGATTGTAAGAAAGAGTTCGCAAATCATTGCGTACTTGAGAAATGATTCTGAGCACAGATGGATGTTCAACAACTTTTGGAGCTTTCTTATCGCGAGCGGTTTGATCTAACACTTCCCCATCAACAAACAAACCACGCTCTATTAAATTCTCAACCTGGAGGCTACTAATTACAACAAAGCCACGTCGCAACAGTAAATTGCCATCAATACCATAAATATCCCACTGTAATGGCTGGCCCAATACGATGTCTGACATTGAAATGCGCTTATTCGACATGCCTTACCTCAAAAAAAATCGGTGAACTACGCAAGTGTCAAACCAAATTATCGTCGCGACACTCGTGGATATCGTATCAGAGTATTACCGATGTACATGAATTTCTTAAGGTACTGAATCAAACTTTGCAACACTGCCGAGCACTTCACTATATTTTTTGCAAAATAGCAAAAAAATCGCAAGCTAAACGGAGAAACGCCACCCTAGTGTTCGTAACATCAACATCAAAGCCGCGAAGATTCCAGTGAATAGCAAAGCGAATAAGAAAGAACTCATGTACGGACCGACAATTGGGCTCAAAAACTGGGTGAAAAAGTTCGCGTACACCAAATCCATCAAACCTGTCGCCGCCAACACACAGGTCGCAATCCACGAACCAGAGTATGCTGCAATCGCATTCACCCCAAAACTTAAACCAAAAGCAGGATATTTAGCGATATCAATCAGTCGATGCATTAACCAAATCAATAGAAAGGCAAAACCGGTCGTCCACAACACAAAGGAAGACGTCCATAGCGACTTATTCAAAGGCAAAACAGTGGACCAAAGCAATCCTAAAACTATCATTGGTATGCCTAGTTGCCACAGTCTCTGCGTTTTTGCCTGCCTCAAAATTGCTCCAGCTTGCAGGCCCATGAGTACAGAAACGACAGCGGGCAGTGTACTAAGAATTCCCTCGGGCTCTTGTGCTAGACCATTTTTCGGATCAAAACTATAGGCAAGTTGACCTAAAATTCTGGAATCAATTTGATCTGCCAAATTCAAGTGTGGTGAGTAAGAACCAGTAATTGCTAACAAAGCCCAATAAACAAGGAGCATGGAGATGATAAGCAACCATTGCAGACGCAAAGAACGAATATAGATCATGACCATACCTGCCATCAAAAAACAAATGCCTATGCGCTGCAATACACCCAGCAAACGAAACTCTCGCCCAGGGATTAAAACAACTGCAATTAAATGCAACAACACGCCAAGTGCAAAGATTTTACATGCTCGCCAAACAATACCAGAGACTAATTCATGCGCTTGCACACCCCGCTCTAATTTCGGTGTCATTGCCAAATGTAAAGACACACCAACAATTACCAAAAAAATTGGAAAAATAAAATCGGCTGGCGTCGTGCCATGCCAAGTTGCATGCTCTAACCACCAGTAAACATGTCCCCAATCGCCAGCATTATTGACCAAAAGCATGGCTGCTAGGGTTACACCACGCAAAGCGTCAATAGATAAAAATCGTGGACCTAATTGAGCACCTGGACTCATCATCTCTCCAATCCCATAATTTATACCTTTCCAAAATCGGCCTAACAGCTTGCCTGACTCTCCTACTTGGAGACGGTTGCACAACCTTAGCGAGCAGTCGAAGTTTGCATTGATAAGCACACCAGTACTAGAGTGCTCGTTTCAATCACAGACTCAAAATTCGGTCGCGCAGTAGCTTGTACAGAGGTCTCACTTAAGCAGTTACAACAAAACCAACACCAATACCAGTCGCTCCAAATCCAGTAAATTTAAGGGGATCAACAGCAATTGAACGATAAGATGAAATACGGGTAAAAAAACTAAATAATTCATTTAATCTAGGGGATCGACACTCTATATTATCCTGCTTCCCCATTCAGAAAAATGAATTATAGTTGCATATTGGTACCTAAGTGGCATTAATTTTATAAAACCAGTTGACCTGCGTCGAAGTGAATAGTATGTTGTGTGAAATTGACTCAATACCGCTGATTTTTATTTTTTCTTGGTAAAAACCGCAACACGCAATACTACTGATGCGCGCTTCCAAACACAGATTTCCTGCGATATTTCAATTTAAAAACTTGACGCCTTTTGCTAAATAGAGACTAACAACATGACCACCGATAAATCCAACAACCGCTCACCATTTTCTTGGGTGCCCACTTTATATATGGCTGAGGGATTTCCCTATTTTGCTGTCGCGATCATTGCGGGATTCATGTTCAAAAGCCTAGGTGTCCCAAATGATGAAATCGCTTACTGGACTGCTGCCATTGGCGCAGCATGGGTGTTTAAACCGCTTTGGAGTCCGTTTTTGGAAGTAATACGCAGTAAAAAATATTTGGCGATCGGCTTTCAAGTCCTCGGCGGACTATTTCTCGGTTTAGTTGCACTTTCCCTGCAATTACCGAATTACTTTGCCATCTGCATCGCCCTGCTTGGCTTGGTGGCGATTGCTTCAGCCACCCATGACATTGCCGCTGATGGACTATACATCCTCAGCCTCAATAGCAAACAACAAGCGGCTTTCGCTGGTTGGCAAGGGGCTTTTTATAATGTTGCCCGATTCGCCTCCCTAAGTGGATTGCTGGTATTAGCTGGACATCTAGAAAAAACCATGCCACCGGCACAAGCTTGGGGCATCGTCTTTGGACTTTTGGCGGTAATCATGTTTTCATTAGCCGCCTACCATTTTTGGTCACTGCCAAACACGAAAAGCACACAACCCACGGAAAAACTGAGCAACATCTTCGAAACATCAAAAGAAGTGATTATCGATTTCTTCAAGAAGCCAGGTATTTGGATGATGATTTTGTTCATTCTTCTATTTCGTGCCGGCGAAGGTCAAATCCAAACGATTGGCCCCTTGTTTCTGAAAGAACTACGAGAGAATGGCGGTTTGGGACTCTCCACCTCAGACCTTGGTGTAGTCTATGGATTCGCTGGATCAACGGCTTTCATTGCTGGTAGTATTCTCGGCGGCTACTTCGCCTCGTGGCTCGGATTACGTAAAGCACTGCCTTGGCTGATCATCGCGATGAACTTTCCGAATATCGTATTTTTCTTCCTCAGCACAACACTACCAACCGAACTAACGGTGATCGCAATTGCAATCAGCTTTGAGATGTTCGGCTATGGCTTCGGAATTGTTGGTTTAACTTTATTTATGATGCAAGTCGTGGCTATCGGAAAATATACAACTGCGCACTACGCACTTGCAACTGGCGTCATGCAACTTGGATTCATCCTTCCTAAAATGATCAGCGGAAAAATTCAAATGGCGATTGGCTACTATACATTTTTCATTTGGGTTTTAATCTCCGCCCTTCCTGTTTTGTTCTTGTGCCGCTTTATGAAAATCAAAGATAAAGATTCAGACACCACGCAACCAGCGCCATAGACATGTAAGATTACGAGCCCATATCTAGCGTTTTTGGATGCTACAAGAACAAAAAAAGCTGATAAGAAGTCAGCTTTTTTTATTGATAATGACAGCGATTTTCATGACCGAAAAGATAGTCTTTTTCAAGAAATGAGCTTA
>JAYVHZ010000553.1:0-8241 GCA_043770645.1 Undibacterium sp.
TGTGGATAGTCGAAAAAACTGGGAGCACTGTGTATTTAATGGGTGAGACCCCAGCACGAGCTACAGCGTGGAGTGATGTGCGTATTGAAGCATTGGTCAAAACATGTGCGACAGTCTGGACTGAAACCAATCAAACTCGTCACAAAAATCCGAAGGAGTTGGTTGCCAAATATGGACTTGATACGAGCAAGCCGATCACTGAAAGACTCAGTGCGAACGATTTGACTCGCCTCAAACAAGTCGCTGAACTTGCCAAATTTCCACTAGAAGCGCTTGCACCGATGAAGCCTTGGTTGGCAGCGTTCACGATTGAGTCAGCCTATTTTGAATCGCTGAAGTTGGATGAGCAGGGCACTGCAGAGCGCATACTGTTGCGCAGCGCCAAGGCGCTCAAAATTCCGCACGCGAGCGAGTTTCAATCACAGGATGATCTGATCGAATTCATGGGTGGCATGAGCGCACAGGAAGATATGCAATTCTTCCAGTACACGCTGGATCATATCTTGGCGGGACATACAGAGAATGAACGTATCTACGCGGCATGGGCCCGTGGTGATAGTGGACCCGCAGACGAGTTTGTTGCCAATGTGAAGCGAGTACAACCCGATCTCTATGCCAAACATATGGTGGCTCGAAACCGCAGTTGGTTACCCAGATTCGCGGCGATGCAGAAGCAGTCCAAACCGTCGTTGGTGATTGTCGGTCTGTATCACATGGCGGGTCCAGATAGCTTGGTGGAACAACTCAAAGTAGACGGTTGGCGTGTGCGGGCAGCTTAAAGAGGTCTGGAGAAATGTCTTGTCGAAGAGCTTTTGAAGGCTTGAGAGCCATAGAGGCAAATCATAGGGGTAGGTGGCTTGAATTTCCTAAGCTTATGTCTTATGCACTTTAAAAATGTCGCGCTATATTTTGGTGCGATGGCGTTTGAAAAAGGTGCATATCTTGATTTCTTGCACCCTTTGAATGCATGCGTTTTCCATGCATTTTCAAAAGAGAATGTGTTTGTCGCATTTCTGCATGATGTGCAGGTAAGGCCGTAAATACGACATTCAAAAATTAGCTGAACTGATATTTTTGGCGCTATAGTAATGGCATGACAGAACTTAAGACCACGACTAATTCGCCATTGCCGTCCGATCCTGATATGCCTTTCACCGCCAATGAAGTAGCAGATTGTGAGGCCAGACTCAAGCTCGGTTTTACGCTAGATGAGGGTGTAACACGCTTAACCGAGCGTTCGCATTTCGGCCCACTACGAGTTCAAAAGCCGCTCTATCCCGAAGATAAAAAAATCTGCCATGCCATTATTGTCCATCCTCCCGGTGGTATTTTGGGTGGCGATATTTTACGGTCACAAGTGTGCGTCTCTGACGGCGCACAGGCCTTGATCAGCACGCCTGGTGCAGCCAAATGGTATAAGTCGAATGGCAAGATTTCTCAACAAATTTTACGTCTTGATGTCGGTGCAGGCGCCAGTTTGGAGTGGCTGCCACAAGAGACGATTTTCTTTGATTGCGCCGATGTCCTGCTTAAACAATACATCAACTTGGCGCCGGATGCAGCGCTTATTTTTTGCGATATTTTTTGTTTTGGTCGTACTGCTTCAAGCGAACAATTTACGACCGGGAAAGTGAAACAATTGACTAGCATCCATCGCGATGGACAGTTAATTTGGTTTGAGCAAGGTCAGTTATCAGGCGGTAGTTCGGCGATGACAAGTCAAGTTGGTTTGGCGCACGCTAGTGTTACCGCGAATCTTCTCGCTATCGGTGGCGGCACGATCGGTCAGCAACATATCAATGCACTTAGAGAGGCTGCTGCCTCGCAATTATCGGTGGGTGAACAATTTGGTGCAACGCTGGTAAAAGGCGTTGCGGTGGTGCGCTATCTTGGCGATTCCAGTGAACAGGCCAGACGCTTGATGCTATTGGCATGGCAATTTCTTCGACCGGTCGTCATCGGACATGATGCGATCTCCTTGCGCGTCTGGAATACCTAGAACCAACTCTCCAAAACTCTACGCGCTTTCTAACTGGCACAGGACTTGCTATTCAGTTGCTATTCAGTTGCAATTTAGCTGGTATGCAGCGGCGTAGCGAAATTCACTTTTTGAACTCGCCCAACTGGTTACTCAACAAAAAAAGTTTATCTGGGCGAGTCCATGGAATTAACACCGCGCGAGCGCGACAAATTATTAATTTTTACCGCTGGTCTTTTGGCAGAGCGGCGCAAAGCACGCGGCTTGAAGCTCAATTATCCAGAAGCGGTTGCGCTGATTTCCGCTGCGATCATGGAGGGCGCGCGCGATGGTAAAACGGTTGCTGAATTGATGTCTGATGGCACGAAGATTTTGACGCGTGCCGATGTCATGTCTGGCATCGCTGAAATGATTCCTGATATCCAAGTGGAAGCGACTTTCCCCGATGGCACCAAACTGGTGACCGTGCACCATCCTATTCCATGAACTGCTTACTTATTTTCTCACATAATTGCTCACTTCGGGTGCATCAATGATTCCAGGCGAAATGCTGATCGAAGCGGGCGATATTGAATTGAATGTCGGGCGTGTTGGCGTCATGATGAAGGTCGCGAACAGTGGTGATAGACCGATACAAGTCGGTTCCCATTTTCACTTCTTTGAAACCAATCCTGCCTTGCAATTTGACAGGCAAGTTGCCTACGGTATGCGTCTCAATATCGCTGCTGGTACCGCTGTACGTTTTGAGCCGGGACAAACACGCACCATAGAATTAATTGCTCTCGCTGGCAAACGCCGCGTATTTGGATTTAATGGTTTGGTCATGGGAGATTTGGAATGAGTAAAATTTCCCGGCAAGCCTATGCGGAAATGTATGGCCCGACCAAAGGCGATCGAATTCGTTTGGCCGATACCGAGCTTTTCATTGAAGTGGAAGCGGATTACGCCTTCTATGGTGAAGAGGTGAAATTCGGCGGGGGTAAAGTCATTCGCGATGGTATGGGACAATCGCAGGCCTTGCATGCTGAAGTGATGGACACGGTGATTACGAATGCCGTCATTCTCGATCATTGGGGCATCGTCAAAGCTGATATCGGTCTAAAGAATGGATTGATCGTGGCGATTGGTAAGGCGGGTAATCCGGATATTCAATCCGGTGTCAGCATGGTGATAGGCGCGGCGACAGAAATCATTGCCGGTGAAGGCCTGATCGTGACCGCCGGCGGCATCGATTCGCATATTCATTTTATCTGTCCACAGCAAATCGAAGAAGCGCTCATGAGTGGTGTGACCACCATGTTAGGTGGCGGCACGGGTCCCGCAGTTGGGACGGCTGCCACAACTTGTACACCAGGTCCTTGGCACATCCATGCGATGTTGATGGCAGCGGATGCCTTTCCTATGAATTTGGGATTTCTCGGCAAGGGCAATGTGAGCTTGCCGGGCCCAATCGAAGAGCAAATCAAGGCCGGCGCGATTGGTTTAAAGCTGCATGAAGACTGGGGTACAACACCGGCTGCGATTGATAATTGTTTGTCGGTGGCGGAGCGTTACGATGTGCAGGTGGCAATCCACAGCGACACCCTCAATGAAGCGGGATTTCTAGAACATACTTTAGCCGCTTTTAAGAATCGTACTATCCATACCTTCCATACCGAAGGCGCTGGTGGCGGCCATGCACCGGATATTATTGCTGCAGTGGGGGAGAGTAATGTCTTGCCTTCATCGACCAATCCCACACGACCCTATACCGTTAATACCTTGGACGAGCATCTCGATATGCTGATGGTGTGCCACCATCTCGATCCAGCCATCGTCGAAGATGTCGCCTTTGCTGAGTCGCGCATCCGTCGCGAGACGATTGCCGCCGAAGATATCTTGCACGACCTTGGCGCGATTTCCATGATGTCTTCCGATTCGCAAGCCATGGGACGCGTCGGCGAAGTGATCATGCGTACCTGGCAAACGGCACATAAGATGAAGATGCAACGTGGCACGCTAGCAGAAGATAATTCGCGCCACGATAATTTTCGCGCCAAGCGTTACATCGCTAAGTACACCATTAATCCTGCCATCACCCATGGCATTTCGCATGTAGTGGGATCGATAGAGGTCGGTAAAATTGCTGATCTCGTGCTGTGGAAGCCAGCATTCTTCGGTGTCAAACCGAGCATGATCTTAAAAGCTGGCATGATCGCCGCTGCGCAGATGGGTGATCCCAATGCTTCAATCCCTACGCCCCAGCCTGTCTATTCTAGAATGATGTTTGGTGCTTTTGGTGGTGGCCTTAAAAAGTCGTTCACCTTCGTTTCGCAGGCAGCATTCGACGCTGGTATTGCGGAACAGTTGCAACTGCAAAAAACCGTGATTGCGGTAAAGAATACGCGCAATATTCGCAAGTCCGACATGATCCATAACGCTGCAACACCCAAGATGGAAGTCGATCCAGAAACTTATGAAGTCCGGGCAGATGGCGAATTGCTGACCTGTGAGCCTGCCAAGGTATTACCGATGGCGCAGCGTTATTTTTTATTTTAATTCAACACAAGTGCTTCAATTACATCAAACACTATGCTTACCCTGAATACAAAAATCGATACGCATCCGAGTATAGAAATTGCGGCGCAATTGATATTACCCTTTGAGTTAAGAGAGAAGAGTCGTTTGCGCGTCACCATGAGTAATGGTGAAGAAGTTGGCGTCTATACCGTGCGCGGTACTGTCATGCGGGACGGCGATTTAATGCAAGGCCATGACGGTCGCGTGGTGCAAATCGTTGCGGCTCCGGAGCCAACTTATCGTGTCGAGTGTGTCAATCCCTTCGCCTTGTTGCGTTGTGCGTTTCATCTTGGTAACCGCCACACGCAGGCGCAAGTTGGCGATGGTTTTTTACGCATACGTCAAGACGCGGTGCTGAAAGACATGCTACAAGGATTGGGTGCCAGTGTCATCGAAGAGCTAGCAAGCTTTGAACCGGAATCTGGCGCGTATGGCGGTGGGCATCATCATGCTGGCGATTCGCATGCCCATCATCCCTTGGCGCCAATACCATTGCGTCAACGTATACATCGGCCATCAGACCCACAAGCAAAATAAGCGATGCAAACAGCGGCCTTACTTCATTTATTGCAATTAGCGAGTCCATCCCTGCCGATTGGTGCCTATAGCTATTCGCAAGGACTAGAAGCTGCGATAGAACGCGGCACGGTAACGAACGAAGCAAGCGCACGTACTTGGATCATCAGTAATCTGCAAGAAGTTGTCGCCTATTTTGAAGCACCTGTTCTATGGCGTTTGATGCAGGCCTTTGCACAGCGCGACTTTACTGCTGTGAGTAAGTGGACCGATATTTTTTTAGCGGGGCGTGATACTGCAGAGTTTCGCGCAGAAACGATACAGATGGGTTACTCCTTGGGCAAGCTAATCGCTGAATTGAAGATCGCGGATCCTGATTTATTGGGAGGGATGCAGTCGCAGATCGATTTGCCTTTTCCCACTGCCTTAGCAGGTGCTGCGGTCGCCCTAAACATACCGCGAGAAGCGGTGATACACGCCACCCTTTTTTCTTGGGCTGAAAATCAGGTGCTTGTTTGTGTGAAGTCTGTGCCCTTGGGGCAAGTGTCGGGGCAACGCTTATTACTGTCTTTGCGTGCTGAGATTGAAGATGCCGCGACGCTAGCAATGCGCTTGGAGGACGAAGATTTGTCGAATTGGGCACCAGGTTTGTCGCTGCTGTCTATGCAACATGAAGTGCAATTTCATCGGCTATATCGATCGTAGGATGACGTGCCTGACCTGCGTTTCGTCAGTTTACATTATTGAAGGTTTTGAAGGACATCAACATGAACAATTCATCACAACAAACAGAGATCAATTCAGGTCAACAAGATACCACAGTGACTTTGAATTCAATACTTACCCAAGTCGTGAAAGAACCACTGCGAGTCGGTATCGGCGGACCCGTCGGCTCAGGCAAAACCGCATTGTGTGAAGTCTTGTGCAAGCGTATGCGTGACCACTACGATATGGCGGTGATCACCAATGATATTTACACCAAAGAAGACATGGAGATCTTGTTGCGCGCCAATGCCTTGCCGGCAGAGCGCTTGATGGGCGTGGAAACGGGCGGTTGTCCACATACCGCCATTCGTGAAGATGCCTCTATTAATTTAGAGGCGATTGCCCGCATGTCGGCGGATTTTCCGAATCTGGATTTGATCTTGCTTGAGTCTGGCGGCGATAACTTAGCCGCGACATTTAGTCCCGAGCTGTCTGACCTAACGATCTATGTGATTGATGTCGCCGGTGGCGAGAAGATTCCTCGTAAAGGCGGGCCAGGTATCACGCGTTCCGATTTGCTGATTATTAATAAGATTGATCTCGCGCCGCATGTCGGTGCCGATCTCGACATCATGGCGAGCGATGCAAAACGCATGCGTGGCGCGCGACCCTTCGTGATGACCAATTTACGAAGTGGGAACGGTGTTGAGGCGGTTATCGATTTCATTCGTGTACAAGGTTTGTTGGATAAGTCTTGATCAGGATTGAACAAAATTTTTGCTTTAGGTGATGGTAGCTATTTGGATTGTTTATAGGAGAAATACTATGCAGCGTTCGGGAAGTAAGGCGGTCGGGTTTCTGATTTTTTTATTGGGCGTTGTTCTCATGCTCAGCTTTCCATCATTTGCCTTGGCGCATGATGGCGTTGCCCATACACATAGTGGTTTTGTAGCGGGATTTCTCCATCCTCTAAGCGGGTTTGATCATCTACTGATGTTGCTAGCACTTGGTTTTTGGCTGCGCCAAGATAGGAACCGCAACGCGACCACCTTAGGCTTACTCTTTTTATGCGCGATACAAGTAGGCGCAGTATTGGCGGTAAGCGGATTTGTTACGACGAAGGTGGAATTGGAAATTGTGTTGAGTCTCGCAATTGCTGGCGCACTGCTAGCTTTTGCTATTCAATTGCAGCGCGTAATCGCGCTAACTTTAATCGGCGTATTTGGCATCGTTCATGGCATGGCACATGGCTTAGAATTGCCACAAAATGCATCCGCCTATCTTTATCAATTCGGCTTGCTTGGTTCTAGCGCTTTAGTACTGGCATTGGGCTTATCGTTCGCGACAATAGTGAAAGCCCATCAAGGCGTGGCCAAAACCTTGGGCTTCGTCGTTGCGGCCAGTGCTTGTGCTATGTTCGGCTTAGGTGTCTAGATTCTGATTTGGAGTTGGTAGCGTGTCACGCTCGCCAATGGATTGTTGAGACCTCGTGGCAAATTTGAACCGACGGTCTCACGAAAAATGCAGAATTTTTTTGGGAAGTCTTGCGATATTGCATTGATGAAGATGATCTTGTTTGGCAAGCCTTCGCCGCTTACTACCTAAGTTTCCCGTCGCATGGTTTTTTCAAAATGCATAATGTCAAGACTTGACCGTTTGCTTTTTGGCGTAGCAATCAGATGCTGAGCCATTTTTAGCGATCTGCTCGGTCGCTATTTACTATGGCGTCAACAATCAGATCGGCGATGTCGCGAAGATTGGAAAACTCTGTCCATTCGAGTATCTTCCACTAGACTCGGGTCTATTTATCATTCGGAAAATCAATAGCCCCAAATGTCAGCCGTCGGAAAATGGCATCAACTTCTTCGGCTGAATATTCTTTCGGTTCATCCACCCACCACGTTAACACCGACATGATAGCGCCAACAATGAATTGAATCATGACCGTGGGCGGGACGTTTTGTGCACTTTGAAAAAATTTGATGGCACTCAAATCCTCCTTTACCAAGTCTGTCAGCACCTTGCTAAGCCGATTGGTAACCACCGCGCCCGCGTGCTTGCCGACCATGGCACGATAAACGTTTTTGTAGCCATGAGCGTGATCAAATAATGCACTGCTAAACGCAAACCGTACTGCCGCCTTTCCAACTTGTGTTCTACCCAATTTTTGATTCGTTAACAGAATTTTACCAAGGTCATCCAAGCCTCCCTGAAGTAGATGTTCTTTGCTTAGGTAGTGTGTATAAAAAGTAGACCGGCCCACGTTGGCCCTATCGATGATGTCTTTGACAGTAATTGCATCGTAGCCCTTCTCAAGGATCAGAGCAATCAAGGCCTGATGCAGAGAAACCAAAGTTTTTTGTACGCGCCGATCGATCATGATAATTCGCTCTTTTTTTCTGGTCATTGATAGGGGGAATGTTCAGTAACGTACTTTGCAGCTCGTTTGTAGATTGACGTCTGGTGACGGGCAAGTCAAGATA
>JAYVHZ010000554.1:0-5331 GCA_043770645.1 Undibacterium sp.
GGAAGAAATGGACCTGGACCAATATTGCCCCACGCATCGGCCTCCGCAAAAGGATGTTTAAGTCCTAACGAATGCCCTATCTCATGCAACAATACTGGCACGAAATATGCGCCATCATTGTCTTTGCTCGGGCTGTCATAGAATGCATTAACGATTAATTTGCTGCTACTCCAAGGAGAAATCGTACCAGCGTAAGCGGCAGCACCATCCGTGTTGGTACTATTTGCCAAGACTATGCTTAATGGAGCATTTGTTAGGGCGGTTTCAACGAATCGTACATTAATCACTGAGCTAATATAGTCAAATGACTTCTTTGCATAGCTGATTTGATCCTCTGTGAAAGTGACAAAATTATCCTTCTCAGTCTGACTGAACCAAGAAGGTGCCGCTTTCGCAAAGTGATAATAGACAGTCCGACTTGCACCAATATCTTCATCTAAAGACTTCACGTCGAAGGTGAGTGCATCGATCCAATAAGGTAGCTTTTGTACCCCTGTGGCTAAATTCCAATGTTCAATTTGTGGGTTAACTCTAAGCCAATCAACAAAAACAAATGCAGTATCGTTGCCCGCTGAGTCCCAGATTGTGTCTGTACCACTGCGAACAAAGTAGGTGTCATCGCCGTCGCCGCCCTGTAAAAAGTTCTTACCAGATCCTCCATCGATTGTGTCGTTACCTTCTGCGCCATAAAGGTTATCATCACCTGCGCCACCTTCGAGCAGATCGATTCCAGCGCCACCGGATACATTATCATTACCCTCTCCGCCGTGGATTGTATCGTTCCCATCTCCAGCATAAATATAGTCATTTCCGCCTCCACCGAGGATGGAATCCCCAAGGTCATCGCGCACCCAAACACCTGAGCCACTTAAAACATAACCTCCATCGATTTTGTCGTCACCGTCTCCACCATCGATCGTATCGCGCCCGCCACCACCACGGAGATCGTCATTACCTAAAGCTCCAAAAATCGTATCGTTTCCAGAGCCAGCGTCAACCGTGTCATTGCCATCGCCGCCATCAAAATAATCACCGCGACCATCAAGCACCCAAGTCGCCTTTGTCTGATCATATATCCAACCACCAGATAATTGATCATCGCCACCACCACCATAAAGCGTGTCTGCGCCACCGCCGCCATCTAAGTTATCGTTCCCACCTTGCCCATCTAATTTATCGTCACCTAAACTGCCATTAACTATATTGGCAAGCTCATTTCCGAGAAAAAAGTCGGCAGACAGCGTGCCGTATACTTGTGCAGTGCCCTTCACATAGATAAATTGACTTCCGTCAGAAAATACAAAAATCAGCTGCGCCAAATCGGCGATATTTGCGTTTTGGGCGCTTAGCGTTAAACGAGAGCTTGGCCCCTCAAAAATGATCTCGCCATTTAACCAGATCACCTTAAGTTTAGTCGCCGATAACCCGTCAATTTGTATAGTATCGCCAGCCTTATAGCTGATCGTTTTATTGGTTGAGGCATTCCAAAGATGTATGGTCATAGAGGTTTTACATTTCTGTTTTCGTTATACTAATTTTGTTCAACAACTTGGTAATTTCCACTCAATTAGACTAGGTCAAAGTGTCCCAGTGCGGCAAGTGGTGTGCCATAAAAGAGAAAGCCCATTTCCATCAAACCGCTAGGTAGGCCGACAAGCTTTACCTCGCCATTGGGAATGCCATTGATTTCGTAGTGTGCACTTCTCCAAAGATCGTCATTAGAGTCCGCATTACTCCTATAATCAAAATCAGTGTCGAGAAAACCTTCGAAGTTCAATGTGTATGATGTGCCAACTGAAGAATCGGATGGAGACAACCAAAACGTAGGGACTATTTCCTTTGTCAAATATGCGCCACTCCTATCTACATCTAGGAAAACGTAAGCATGATTTCCGATATGAGTGACGTCAGTATCCCAAACGTTTCTGACTTGAGCTGTCGGATCGACTAGCGAAGTCGACGCAACATCAACTATCGAAGCAAACGAAACGGGTAGATAATCGTCACCAAGAAGTACCTCAAAATACCAATGATCATCAGAAAAAAGATCTTTTTCTCTAAGTTCGTATCTTAGGGCAGTAATCTGATTACTAGCGTCCTTTACTAGTTTGGCATAGACAGTCAAATTATCTGCATCGTTGCCCGAGCAGGCGAATACGGGAGCATATAATGATAGTAATTTTTGTCCGATGTCTGGATAAAGTCCGTTTGCGCTATCAAATGCACGGCCCCCTTTCCAAATAATATCGCGAGCTGTTCCGACGACCCCGCCGATGCTAATATTCTCTACAGAATACAAAACATCTTTCTCGTTGCTATTGATATTGGTGACTTCGAGTGCAAAATTATTTACGACGAAAGTATAGTTATTAAAACTGCCGGAAAACTGAGCGGTATCGTTTCCTTTCCCACCGTGAATTCGGTCATTGCCAAGTCCACCTATCAGTACATCGTTTCCTGCCGCGCCGAAGAGATAGTCATTACCCCCCATCCCGTCGATTAAATTATTCCCACTATCACCAGCTAGCAAGTTAATTTTATCGCTCGGTGAATCAACGAAATGCAGTTGCTCAATGTCATACAAAGTATCTTTCGGTTGACCGGATAATTCTATGTCATCGATAGTTACTTCGACCGTATTTTGACTCGAAATTTTATCCAATCGATCTTGCGTATAATCACCGCTAACTCTTGCGGAGTCTATCCGCCCCAAAGCTATATGTGTCGTTGAAAAGTTATAGACTACCGTATCTAAACCACCGTCATCATCGGTTCTTTGATCGCCATATACAATGTCATTTCCACCTGTGCCAATATAAAAAATGTCATCAGTCCCTTTAAAACTCCCTCCGATATACAAGTCATGAGTGCCTTGTATAACTGCACCACTACCATCACCGATCAACACGTCATCAAGTATTGTGCCGACAATTACATCATTTTCTGTATATTTCTCTGCGAAATTAGCGTACTCACCCTTAGTCGTCCCTGCGTCACCAGTGACACTCGTAATTAAGAAATCTCCATTGCTGGTTTGATTTGTGGCCACAGTACCGACTGCCTTCAAATAACTTAAGGCCATCAAAACAATAGGGTCGTAAAAACCATCTGCATTTTGTTTAGAGACATACGTTCTATTTGTCAACCAATCTAAGTCATTTAGTAGACCAGAATCTCGCATTAAAGCAACTCCATCTGCATAATTTGCCATACTATGCAATTGACTCACTGCATATTGATAAGCGTCGTACGTCGCGGTCGTTTGTAAATTCAGCTGTAATCCAGGCTGTGCGAAATAAACAGGAACAACACTAGCGCCTGCTTGCACTACTTGGGTAATATCCGCCACCAGATCTCTCGCAACTTCCAAGCGTGTGTACTTTGCACCTGAATTAACCAACGTAGTACTTCGGAGCTCTGATTCTGCCGCCGTGTTTGTGACCAAGCCTGGTGCCGCAAACGCAATTCCTTCTACGCCGCCACCTCGAGTCGAAAGTAGATTTTGTAGATTTGCGCCGCCATTTTCAATATCTGTCATGTACCACGATGCCATAGCAGCACCTAAACTATGCCCAGTAACGTACAAGTTAGTTACTTCACTATGTGTTTGAATGTATTGTTTGACCGCTTCAACCAAGGGTTTATAAAGCTCGTAAAATTCATCTTGCTGTATCCAGTAATATGAATCTGTTTTTGTAATAGTTAGATCATTAACTAAGTTCGACAGTTGAATTTTTCCTTTAGCTACATTTTCTTGAACAGACACTATGGTCGAAAGCACGGCCAATGGATCTGTCGCTAGTTTATAGTAAGCGTAGGGTCCAAGAAGAACCCCAGCCGCTTCATCAAAGCCGTGCCCCAAACCATCAGCCATTTTTATTAGGAATTCAATCGTATCGAGCGCTGCCTTGTCATTGAGCGAACGATCATATGTAGCACCAGCAAAAGTGTCCATTTGCTTCGCGGATATATTGTATTTCGACTCTAGAATATATCTTATAACCGCTTTTGCCACGGGATAAAGGTTTCGGGGGATAGGGCCATCAGACGTAGGGCTAGAGGGCCCTTCAACATCCTCTGTACCTCGGAAAGAGATGACCAATGAATTGCCACTTACCGCAACAACCGCACCAGCAGAGCCGTGAATGAGCTGTTGTTCAGGCTTTTTGAGACTATTCGCTTGAACAGCGGCATTTGCGTTAACCTCCGACGTGAAGATGACACCACCGTTCTCGTAATATATATTTCCATTGTGAAATACTTCTTGAGATTGAACTCTCGATAGAATTTGCGTAGCCCCAGTATCAGAATAGGTAATATTCGCGTCTATTTTCGGAATTCCACCTAAATTTGAAAGACTCAAAAAATTCCAATCACTTAATTCAGATTGTTCTAGGCTATCATAAATTGTTTGCCCATCATTACCAGCTGCCACTTCAGTATGCTCGGAATCATATACTTTTACGCCGACCAAGCGGTCAGACTCCCTAGTCCAATAAGCTGCTTGCGAAAATTTTGCCAGCGTTTCGACCTTTTCAGAAAAAGTCTTGCCCATCCCTTTCCCCGTACCGACCTCAAAATAAGGTGCGGTAGCCACTTCTTTATCTGAAAATTTTAGAAACTCAACTGAGGAAACCACCGTATCAACACCATCACGGGAAATACCATACTTATCTGTTACGGTAATTGTTTTACCAAGCGTGATCGTATAGTCCGCAAACGGACCACTAAATACAGCGATATCATGATTTCCATCGCCACCAATTAACAAATCATTGCCAGCCCCCCCAGTTAAAGTGTCGTTGTTAGACGCTGTGTGCGTTTGTCCGTTTCGCACGTTAAACACATATAGACCATCTTCATCCAACGCGAGCATTCGTGCTTGATTACCCGACTGCGGTAGTTCATAGTAACCCTCGGACGTTCCTGATGAATATCCAGCTCGTGCCACATCACCCCCAAGCCCATTTTCACCACCGCTATCACGTCCGGTGGTCCAATTAATATCCTCGTACCTGAAAACAATATCGAAATTACCGTTCCCTTTATCAATTAGTTGCAACTGAAAAGCGTTTAGCTTGTCGGTGCGCCCAGGAATATATCGTCCATCAAAATAGCCGACATCATCCCAAGTGACCGTAAATATATGGTTAACAGTATCAAGGTCATACGAAACTAAGTCAGCACCTGTAGAATTTCCACGGCCAGTTGCCAAACTAGTGATATTCGTACGAGTATCAATATCGGCCAAAAAAGGAGCGATAATTGGATTTGAAGTCCCAGCATTGATAAGGCCCGGCTCAAAAAAGTGGTTAGTAGCACTCGCGAACG
>JAYVHZ010000555.1:0-1973 GCA_043770645.1 Undibacterium sp.
CTCACGCCCATATTCAGCGTGATCTTTGTGATCCGCGGGGCCTGCATCGAAGAGGTGTAACCGAACTTCGCAACCAGATCCGGAACAATCGTATCGCGGTAAAATTCTTGCAGACGAGCCATAATGTGCCTCTTATGCCTTGATTTCGTTGCCACTGGATTTAAAGACGCGGACTCGAATAGTCTTATTCGTCTTCGGATCCGCAAGAAGCTTGATGCCAACACGATCAGCCTTGCCTGTCGCAGCATTGAAGATAGCCACATTCGACTGGTGAATAGACATTGTCTTATCAACCACGCCGCCTGTCGTACCCTTCATCGGGTTAGGCTTCACGTGTTTTTTTACCATATTCACACCGTCGACCAGGATTCGCTCCTCGTCCACGCGCTGTAATACGGCACCCCGTTTACCCTTGTCGCGCCCGGTCAGGATAATGACCTGGTCACCTTTACGTATCTTGTTCATGTAACTCCTTTGACTTTGCTGGAAGCGTCAGTTCACAACACTTCGGGCGCAAGCGAAACGATTTTCATGAAACGCTCCGTACGCAACTCACGCGTGACCGGCCCAAAAATTCGAGTACCAATTGGCTCAAGTTTTGCGTTCAACAAAACGGCAGCGTTCCCATCGAACTTCACCAGCGAGCCGTCTTGGCGACGCACACCTTTGGCGGTACGCACTACCACAGCGCTGTAGATCTCGCCCTTTTTGACGCGACCACGCGGTGCAGCCTCCTTGATAGTGACCTTGATCACATCGCCGATGCCAGCGTAACGCCGCTTCGATCCGCCGAGCACTTTAATGCACATGACGGACTTAGCACCGGTATTGTCCGCGACGTCAAGTCGCGTTTGCATTTGAATCATGTTGACTTTCTCCCAACTTGAGACGCCAAAGGCGCATCAGTCTTGGGCCCGTCGCGCTGATTGCTCATGTTTTCACACTTAGCGTTCGGCGGATTTGGGCGAATCTGACATCGTTTGGAACCGAATGGCACGTACGAGCGGTCAGCGAAGCCTCGGATTATGCGGCAACTCTTAGGGTCGTGTCAACATCTCAGTTGAATTATGTTCCTTGTGTACGAGCAGGCTCCGCACTCAGGCCGCGTCTTTGGTCGCTTGGGCCAAAAGCGTCGCCGCATCGCTAACTTCAAACTTTCCCGCACTCTCAATGTTCAACCTGGTAACCGTGCCGTTAACCACAAGCATGGAATATCGTTGCGAACGAATGCCCATGCCTCTGGCGGTCAGATCTAGCGTCAAACCGGCAGCCGTTGTGAACTCTGCACTTCCGTCAGCGATCATTCGGATTTTTCCGCCGCTTCCCTGTTCACGGCCCCATGCGCCCATAACGAACGGATCGTTGACCGAGAGACACCATATCTCGTCAACACCAACTTTCTTGAACTCGCCGGCTTGCTCCAGATAGCCTGGAACATGTTTGGCAGAACAAGTGGGCGTGTAGGCACCTGGGAGCGCGAATATGGCAACAATTTTGCCAGCGGTAGCTTCATCCACGACAACGGAGCGCGGGCCCAAGGAGCAACCTTCGCCTTCGACGTCGACAAATTCAGAAAGAGCGCAACTCGGCAATGTGTCGCCAATTTTTAACATGAATGTCTCCTTGATCAAGCAAAAAAAATGGCCGGATGCTGATTTTCAGCAGTCCGACCGTCATGTACGGCAACCCAAAGTGGTCACCTTGCAAAAGTGATTCTAGATTGAAATTGCTTTCTGAACCAACCGGGTCACAACCCAAGCCTTGGTTTTGGAAATCGGCCGCGTCTCAGAAATTTCGACTACATCACCCATCTTGTAGTCGCCATTTTCGTCATGGGCGTGATATTTACTGGTGCGCGCCACGATCTTGCCGTAAAGCTCGTGTTTCGTGCGACGTTCAATCAACACCGTAATCGTCTTGGCACGCTTGTCGCTGACGACTTTACCTACCAGAGTACGGGTGTTCTTAACGGG
>JAYVHZ010000556.1:0-8649 GCA_043770645.1 Undibacterium sp.
TGATCCTTCTCCTGTAATTGATCGTTTGTCTTGGTTCCAGACGTAGACCATTTTGCAGGAGAAGATTTCGAGAAACGTCAATCCGGTGTAAGCTTAAGTAAAGCTTTTCTTGACGTTTCTTGACATCCTAGGCGGTATCATTCGCATTAGCTTACGACCGCGCCGTTCGTATTTTTCTATTTATTGTGGATCGCTGCTTGTCTGTATTCGCATCGAGTCCAGCTAAGGAAAACAGCGTGTATCATTGTTCCGAACATCCGAACACAGGAGTTAGTATGCCGCGCTTATTAGTCGCCGATGACGATATTGAATTGTGTGAACTATTAAAACAATATTTCGCATTAGAAGGCATATTGCTAGATGCTGTCCATAACGGCATGGATGTTGTACCGACTTTGCAAACGACTCCGTATGATTTACTGATCCTCGATATCATGCTCCCCGGTCAGCAGGGTTTAGATGTGCTGCGACAGGTACGACGCGCCAATACCATCCCAATCTTGATGCTCACCGCACGCGGCGAGGAAATGGACAGAATCATAGGATTAGAATTGGGCGCAGATGATTATCTCGCCAAACCCAGCAGTCCACGTGAGTTAGTCGCCAGGGTGCGTAGTATTTTGCGACGCAGTCAAATTACTCAAGACGAGAGTCAGAACCAAGCAGTGATGCGCGTCGCTGATTTAGAACTTAATCCGGCCACTCGCCAAGTATTCTGCGCAGGAAAAAAGATTGAATTAACCGGCGCCGAATTTAGTGTCTTGTGTGAGTTGATGAAATCGCCTGGCCAAGTGATAGAAAAAACGAATCTATTTCAGCGTGCGCTAGGTCGGCGTCTGCAAGCCTTCGACCGCAGTCTAGATATGCACATCAGCAACTTGCGAAAAAAAATGGGCACCCATGCCAGTGGCGAGGCACGTATCGCTGCTGTGCGTGGTGCTGGGTATGTGTTAACGTCATCAGGAAAATAGTAATGTCTCGTATCGCCATTAAAATCTTTCTCGCGTTTTGGCTGACGTTCTTTCTGGTTATAACCGGTTTTTCTGTGTTGGTCGATCTCTTTCGACAGCAAGACCACTTACAACAAATTGGCACATTTCAACAGCGCCAACTACAGCAGCACATAGATCAGATTCATACTATCTACCAACGTCGCGGCCTACAAGGTTTGCAACGATTTTCGCAAGATATTGAGCAAAATCGCGGCACCACGCTTTTTCTTTTAGATAGCGTAGGCAAAGACCTCCTCAATCGAAGCGTCCCGTCCACTGTACAAGATTTTTTTGTAGCCAATCGGCACCTCAACACGCCGCACATGCAGTTACGTGAACAAAGGCTCTTACTTGGACCGCAGACCTTTGCCGATACTTCACCGCCAACCCAAGTTCTGCTCTGGTTGCCAACGGCAAATCATGAAGCGTTTACTTTGTCCAGCCTTTGGCAAGATCGTTACGCGCGCTGGCGCATTGCCTTGGGACTGGTATTAAGTGGCATCATTTCTTTGATTTTATCGCTATCACTAACACGTCCTTTACATCGCCTTAAACGCGCTGCTAGTCGACTTGGCCAAGGTCGCTTCGAGATGAACGACATCAATGCTGTGGCAATGCGCAAAGATGAAATCGGCACCCTCGCCAAGGAATTTAGTCAGATGGCGACACGCTTACACAATGCCTTAGAGAGTCAACAACGCTTGTTACGCGATGTCTCACACGAACTCCGTTCACCACTGACGCGACTGCAAGTCGCGATCGGGCTAGCTAGTCGTCAAGGTGTAAGCGACCAACAAGCCATGCAAGTGAGTTTCGAGCGTATGGACGCTGAGTGTGAACGACTCAACGCACTGATCGGTGAAGTGCTCGCTCTAGCGCGCGCGGACAGTGGCATCGAGCAAAATACGCGACGCGAATTTGATCTAGTAGCCACTTTGCACGCACTCACTAGTGACGCCAGATTTGAAGCGCAAGCCCATCAAAAGGACGTGCAATTAAGTGCACCCGAACGTCTCATTTTTCGGGGAGATGAACACGCTTTAGCGAGCGCTGTTGAGAACATAGTACGCAATGCGATCCACTACACTCGCGAGAACAGTACCGTGTTCATTCAACTTCAAAGTCGCGCGCAAGGCATTTGCATCACCGTCAAGGATGCTGGGCCTGGCGTTTCAGAAGCTGAACTTAGCAAAATTTTTGTTCCATTTTATCGCGTATCAGAGGCAAGAGAGCGGCCTAGCGGTGGTACCGGTGTCGGACTTGCTATTGCCGCACGCGTGGTGCAGCAGCATGATGGAAAAATTGAGGCCAGAAACCATTCAAAAGGTGGGCTGGAGATTGCAATTCTTTTACCCAAAAAATAAATAGGACTTACGCAAAATTGCGCTAGTTAGGCGTGTCGCCGAAGACAGTACAATTGTACGGCGAGGCGACAACAACGACGCTAGCGTCTGTTTTGCGTAAGTCCTAATAAATTAAACCTTTGGCGATTTCCATTAGGACGATTTCGCTAAAAACTCTCACCTCACAATTACCATTTATCCGGTCCAGACATGTAAGCGATCTAAACGCATGAACGGCACCGGATAAATTTTGAAAAATGCTCTAACCATTGGTTTTCTTAAGCTCGGGTTGTGGCTTGTTTGGTTTGCTCGGTTTCTTTGGCTTTTCGGGTAAAGGCTGTCCCAGCATTTGCGCTCGCTTGTAGGCATCATTTGTTGGATTATGCGCTGGCTTTCTCGCCTGCGGCGCAGGGTTGGAGGGGCTCTGTGCGTTCGCCACAAACGCTAAGCAAAGTAAAGTACATACGCCTATCAATTTATGAGTCATTTGGAATCCTCTGTTAAGTAGGTTAACGGGTGTTGCTAAGTTCTATTGTAGATTGAGATCTGTCAGGAAACGTCAATCAAAAGTAATAGTTCGTAAGGCGAATTCTGGGATGAAGTGCCATTGATGAACGGTGTAGGTTAATGAAGGCAAGATGTAAAAGTATTTGAGACTTTCTGATCGGCCAGTCGAAATTACATAAGGAACTACACCCATCTCAATCAAATAAAACGATGTCAGATTTCGCATGAGTATTAGCATCATTTTTTTCAGTTCACCATTTTGCTGAGAACGCTACAAATTCGATTGCCCATTTTGCCGTACTTGCAAGTGCAGAGCGTTACGCTAGTGGGCAGCATGCTGCCCCAAATACCCCCCACAAGAAACGCGGAAAAACCTACCCTCGAACTCGTCCAACTAAGATTTTTAGGATAATCCTAGAAACGGCAGTTGACCGCTTCGAAGGTAAAGCAAGTTTATAATTTCTTGAAAGATTCCGGTATTTTTGCCTCACACCATTTGGGTGAGAGCGCTACAGGCACGATTGCACACTTTTCCGCCACTCTGGACTTCGTTACTCCTCCTATGAACATGGAGGTTCCGTCGTCGTCGCGCCTCGCCAGAGGGGCGGAAAAATGCACACTCGTACCTGTTCAACTACCGTTTCTAGGATGATCGACCAAGCAAAAGTTTAGGATACCTAACACCCAATCAGGTATCTTAAAGAAATACGCTTTCACTTCAAAATTCAACTCGTGTGTTGGAAAAAGTACGGAATCACAAAAATATAAATCACTTTTTGAAAAAAGTAATTTATCGCACCAATTCTGCTCAAGCACAACCCTAGCTTGTTCATTTCATCTCAAATCAGGCGTTTTTTTGCACTGTTGCGGTGATTCAATCACAGAACTAAAAGGAACTCACGCACCAAGAAAAAGCACACTCAGCATTATGTTTTTTGCGAATAATGGACATACGAAATCACAATTTTGACTACGGACTTCGAGCACGTATATTTGAGTCCAGAGACAAAGGGGAAACAGAGTTAGCAATTTCTAGATAAAGGGAATGCCGCACCGCATCTCTGCCTCAGTCAAGTATTTTTTCAATTCACTTTGCAATTTAAATGGAGGTCTTATGTACGCCAAATCTCGCCTTATCGCCACTATCGTGGGCTCACTGTTATCACTGTCATGCTTATCCGCAAGCGCAGACGAAACCAGTAATATTCTCAAAATGAATGCCTGCGAGATGCCTGAGTACGATACGCAAATGCTGCGCAAAGAAGAAAAAGGTCAAGTCAAGTTACGCTTTTCTACGGATGCAACAGGTAAAGTCACTGAAGCAAAAGTAGAAGAATCTAGCGGATTCGCAAACGTCGATAAAGCCTCATTAAGTGCATTAAAGAACTGCCAATTCGATACTAAGAAATCGGCAAATATCGTGAGCAAGCCATCACAAGTAATTGCATTTACCTGGACAATTAAATAAATGAGTAATCAATTCCAGAGACCTCTTCAATAGATAAGTCGGACTAAGCAGATCGTTCATATCAGTTTTAAAAAGAGGTGCGGCAACTTAATAAGTTGCCACACCATTTTTTCTTTGCCTATTTTTATAGTCTATTTTTGAACGGCGAACGCCAGTTTGCAGTCCACTCATGCACTGACGCGGCGGGCATGGGGCGTGCAATACCATAGCCTTGCGCATTATCACAGCCAATTGAAAGCAATTTTTCGCCGTGCTCTATCGTTTCCACACCTTCGGCAATCACACTGCGATGAAAGGCTTCAGCTAAGCCAATCACCCCTTTGATGATAGTTAGATCACCCTCGTCTTCTAACATATCACGCACAAAACTTTGATCGATTTTTAAAATTTCCGCTGGCAGACGTTTTAGATAACGTAATGAAGAATAGCCAGTACCGAAATCATCGAGGGCAAAACGAATACCCATTTCCTGACAACGCTGGATAACTTGTGAGACTTGTTCGATATCATCGAGCGCACTGCTCTCTAAGATTTCTAGCTCTAACATGGGATAGAGTGATGGTGGATAGGGTTCCAATATCTTCTGTAAGCGTTGGGTGAAATCGGCTTGCTGCAATTGCAGGCCACCGACATTAACACTCACAGAAATATTCAAGTCCTGCTCCCGCCACTGCATCATTTGCGCGACTGCGGTGGCGATCACCCATTCACCTAATTCGATACTAAACAAATGATTTTCTACAGTTGGCAAAAAATTAGCTGGCGCCAATAAACCTTTGGTCGGATGCTGCCAACGAATCAATGCCTCGGCACCAAACACCACGCCAGTGCGCATATTAACCTTAGGTTGGTAATATAAAACAAACTCACGATGCATTAATGCCTGTTGTATCCGAGTGAGGTCATCGCGCTGGATTTTGATCGCCGCATCTTGTGCCACATCGAATAGATGAAAACAATTTTTGCCCGCTTGTTTCGACAAATACATAGCTTGATCGGCATGGCGTAATAACTGTTCAGCGTCGACACCATCTTGCGGATAAATGGTGACCCCTATGCTGGCACTAACCTGTAATTCCACGTGATGTAAAGTGATCGGTTCGGCGGCGGCACTTAACAAACGTGCTAAGACAGGCTCACAATCTTTACTGTGCTCCAGATCACTTAAGATCGCGACAAATTCATCTCCGCCAATTCGCGCCAAAGTGTCACCTTCGCGGAGCGCTGCACGCAAACGTGCCGCGACGGTGATGAGAAGTTCATCGCCCATGCTATGTCCGTACATATCATTGACTGTTTTGAAGCCGTCCAGATCTAAAAAAGCAACCGCTAAAGAATCACCACGACGTTGACATTGAAGCATTGCTTGCTGCATGCGATCAGCTAATAACACGCGATTGGGCAAATGTGTGAGAGCATCATAATGCGCAATATGTTCCAACATACCATTCGATCGCTCTAGTTCAAAATAGGCATTTTTCAAAGCCTGCTGCGCCATTTTTTGTTCTGAGATGTCTTGAAAAATCCCGGTCAAGCGTATCGCTTTTCCTTCATGCATGGTGACATTGCATGTGGTTCTGACGCTAATTTTTCTACCCTTCATCGTGAATTTTTCCAGCTCTAGATCATACGCCTCGCCAAACTCTGTGGCACGTTCTAGTGCTGTCAGCAGTTTGGTTTGTGATTCTGGTAAAAAATAACGAATCCCAGCATCTATCGTTGGATTAAATTCTTCACGTGTGGTGTCATGGATGCGATATGTCTCGTCAGTCCAGTTGAGGGTTTTAGTACGTAAATCAATCTCCCAACCACCAATTTGCGCAATTGCCTGACATTCGGTCAGTAATTGACGTGAACTTGCTAAAGCTTGTTCGATGCGCTTTCGTTCACTGATATCTTGTGCGGTACCAGTCAATACTAGCGCTCGTCCAGTATCATCAAAAAAAGTTTCACTTTTTGCTTCTATCCATAAAATGTCACCATTTGCCTTTGGATAACGAAAATCCAATTGTTGACCACCTCGTGCCAACAAATACTGTGCATGTACTTGAACAAATTCCGCTCTATCTTCCTCATGCACACGCGCAATAAGTTGTTCAATTGGTGGTGGAGGCAAGCCCGGATCAAAGTCAAAAATCCTATACATTTCAGCCGACCAGACCGAGGTATTCGTCGTCAAATCTCGCTGCCAACTACCAATTTTTGCGCGTGCTTGAGCTGCCGCCAAATTTCTTTCACTGACTCGCAATGCTGTTTCATTTTCTTTGCTGCTAGTGATATCTGTGCTTGTTCCAAACCATTGGAGAATTTGTCCATGCTGGTCGCATAGCGGCATCGCTAAAGCAATATGCCAACGATAAATGCCATCTGCACGTCGCAGACGAAATTCGACTTCAAAAAGCATGCCAGTAGTGACCACTTTACGCCAACGGCTTCGAGCATCCTCGATGTCCTCAGGATGCACCAATTCCTCCCATCCCGCACCGTAAAGGCTCTCAGCAATAACACCAAAATAATCGACCGTACGTTGATTCACAAAATTGATATTGCCTTCCGGATCGGCTGTCCAAACTTGTTGTGGAATCACTTCAATCAAAGAGCGAAAACGCTGTTCACTTTCAAACAAAGATTGCTCCACACTTTTTCTCGAACTGATATCACGAGCGATGCCAAAAATCGCCACAACCTCACCCGATGGCAGACGCACTGGACTAGCCCGGAGTTCCAACCACAATGCTCGGCCTTTTAATCCTATGATTCTAAATTCCAAACTGACTTGCTCGCCGCCAATGACCCGACGATGCAAATCCAAAAATCCAGCATGAAACGCCGGATCGACAAAGTTGCATAACGCATGACCTTCCAATTGCTGAAAGTCGTCGGCCTCCAACATCTCTAAACCTGCACTATTGATTTGTGAAATGCAGCCATCCAAAGAAATCAATTTCAAACATTCGGGAAAGACATGATGCAAGCTTTGATCATTAATAATCTGCGTCAGATTAAGAAGTGGATTGGTCATCGTCTCTTTTCTTGAAAATCAACATTGAAAAATAACATTGAAAAATAAATTACATATTATAAAAATACTTTGAAGGAAATATTAACAACAGTTCCTCACGATCAAGGAATTAACGCTAGCTTCAGTGCATGTAAAGTCGTAAAGCGACTAAATGAAAATGACAAGTTTGCGTGCAAAATCTCAGCGACAGCCAGTCGTCACAAAAACAATCCTATTGACCCAAAACATCCATGAAGCGCACCAGCGGCGCTGTTTGTGCGCTGACCGCGCTTTTTCTGTCATTTTATTGCGATTGGTGGTCAATAGCTCGACATTTACGCCAGCTATGTAATAAAACTGGCTTGAAAAATGCATCAGTCATCTTCGCCCCCCCAAAGGAAAATCTGCGCCTAAGGCTGTGTTTTCTGCAAATATTTTTGTTGATATTTTTCCGTTAACCGCGATTGCTTGGTGCTGATATCAACGGCTCTGCCCTGAATATAAACTTGTTCAACCTGACTGGTCGTTTCCAATGGATCACCGTTTGAAACAAAGAAATTTGCCAATTTCCCGACCTCCAACGAGCCTAATTTATCGGACACGCCGAGAATTTGCGCAGGATACAAAGTAATCGCTTTCAAGGCTTCACTCGCTGGCAGACCAAATGTCACTGCGACAGCAGCTTCGTAAGGTAAGTTACGTTCATTCGGCGCATCATCATCAGTCCCTGCGCGAGCTATGCAAAATTGCACACCGGCCTGTGCCAATTTTGCTGCTACCGTGTAATAGTCATCATAGTTTGCACCACGACGCATTGGCAATTTATGAATACCTGTGACGATTACCGGAACCCGCTGTTGCTTCAATACATCCGCCAATAGCGGTGCATCCGCACCGCCAACGATCACAGCTTTCAAGTTGTAACGCTTGGCGAAATTCAAAGCAAAGCGAATTTGACTGATATCTTGCGCATGAAAAAATACCGTGCGTTGACCATATAAAGCAGGCAACATCGCTTCCCAACGCACATCAATTTTTGTACTTTCTATTTGACCTGACTGGTTTTGTGCACGGGCGTCACGATACGCGAGCGCCGCATCAAAAGCCTCTTCCAACATGCTTAATCGCTGCGCGCTGGCTTTCCGCATTTCCTCCAATCGAGTATCAAATGGAGCTGGAAATAACTCAGGATTAAAACGCATATTCGGCAAGGAAATATGCAAACCCACTTCTGCTTGCAACGCCATATCCTCCCAAGTCCAACCATCCATTTGTATCAAAGCAGAAATTCCGGTGATCAAACCAGACGGTGAATTTGGTACAGAAAGCGTAGCTAAC
>JAYVHZ010000557.1:0-6279 GCA_043770645.1 Undibacterium sp.
AAAGTTTCCACATTAATTTCGGTTGCTTTTAATGTTGGTTCATTGAGAATTTCCGCTTTGACTTTAGTTGTAATCCAAGAATCGTCGATGTATTCGCCAGTGCTTTCTTGCTTGGTTGTAGAGGCGCATCCAGCCAAACCAATGAGTGAGCAAGCGAAGATCATAGCAGCAATTTTTTGTGTCGTTTTCATAAATTCTTTCAGTAGATTATTAATTTGGATTTGTTTATAGCGGCACCTTCAAGATGCCATTTCGATGAATCTTTACATTCAAAACCTGACGTCTTCCCTAAGATCATTAGCTACAAAAAACTGTTAAAAAAAGTTCATGCAGTTCCCAAAAAAAATCAAGGTTCAAACCAGGCCTTTACGTTAAATCACTTACCGTATTTCTTTTTTGCGCTTGCAATACATGCGTCTTTCGCGTTGCCAGTAAGAGCATCGCATTTTTCTATGGCGACTTTATACTCTGCATCTCGCTTATCTTCAGCCTCGTCTTTACGAGCTTCTATCACTTTTTTATCTGCTTTTACGGTGGCGATCGCAGCCACCTTGGTTGATTTTGCTTTTTTGATGCAAACATCTTTGTCATTACCAACCATAGCCTTGCACTTCGCTTCGTCGACTTCATAGTCAGCTTCGGCAATTTTTTTAGTTGCACTGGTACGTGCACTCAAATTGTTGTGATAGTTGGCATAAGCATTCTCTTCACTGTGTACGCGTGCCGCTTTGGCCTCTGCTTGACAAATATCTTTAGCATTGTCCTTAAGTGCCTTACATTTTTCCGCAGCAATTTTGTAATCGGCTTCTGCCTTAATTTTGACATTTTTGAAAATCGTTGCCGCATCAGGTTCGGCTGCAATGGCATTCATGCACAGACCAAAAGACGCAGCGCAGACCATCGATATCAATAAATTTTTTTTCATTTTTACTTTCCTTATTTAAACAAGTGAATCAAAAGAATAGGCCTTACGGCCTGCACAGTTTGTTGCGTCAGCGTGAAGTCAATGCATCGACAAACTTGTTATACGCATTTGTTCTTAGGTGCTCTGTGCGCTGCCCAACATAGAGTTTTTTCACGTCTTTTTTTACAATACTTACGTAAAGGTGCGCTGGCGAACAGAAATTCAAACGACACTTTTTTAATATGGGGAACCTAACTAGGAGCCACCATGAAAAAGATTACCCTGCCCGTCATATTACTTTGCACCTTGAGCTTGAGCGCTTGCATGAGCAATGAGCCGTATCAAACCTCGCGTCCTTACGAGAATAATCAAACACAATATGGCGCCCACGGCACCATAGAATCAATTCAATGGATGGGAACTGAACGTCAAAGTAGCGGAGCTGGTGCTGTCGTCGGCGGCATTGTTGGCGCGATCGTGGGCAATCAAGTCGGCGGTGGTACTGGACGCGCCGTGGCGACCGTTGCAGGCGGCATTGGTGGTGCTGTCATCGGCAACAACTTGGAAAAGAGTCGCGGCGATAACTACTATCAAATCCGCATCCGCATGGACGACGGCGGACAACAAGTCGTACATCAAGATGACATTAGCAATCTCAGAACCGGTGACCGGATTCGTATTGCAAATGGGCGTGCTTACTTGCAGTGATTTGGGTTTGATGTTCCAGATACTGCGCCAGATACCGCACTAGATTCGTGACAATAAGACTGATGTTGATTTGCCACGCTGACCTTTGTGTTCCATTAACCAGCCGTTTATGTTTTTCCAAATAAAGGAAATTTATGTTGTATACCCTCGCCGTTATTCTGATCGTCCTTTGGTTGCTTGGTTTTGTTAGCGCTTATACCTTGGGCGGTTTCATTCATATTTTATTGGTGGTTGCAGTCATCGTCTTACTGGTCGGCTTTATCAGTGGGCGTCGTCGACTATAGCTTTGCGAGCCTATTTGACAGCGTATTTTCAACCTCAAATAGGTTCAACAAAATACGATTGTGAGGGGTGATAGTACTTGTTTGTAGCCTCCACTTTCTAACCAAATTTCCTTGGAGATTTTATGCAAAATCGTAGCGCGTATATAGAAAAAATGAAGCAAGAACTTGATGTCTTAGATGTCAAGCTAAATGAGCTCGAACTGGCTGCTAGCAATATGCAAGATGATGCTCTTGTGCGCTACAACTTGGAAGTTGACAAAGTGCGTGTGCAGTCCGCGCTCGCCAAAGAAAAATTTTCAGATTTGGCAGCAAGCAGCGAGAGCGCTTGGGACAACATGGTGGCAGAGACGGAAAAAATCCGTGACGCGTTTGTGAACTCATTCCGTTACTTCAAATCTCAGATTTAAGTTTTACCAGTAAGTTTTTTTGAGTTTTGACGAAAGCTGGGCTGTTTAGCATCAATTGAGAAACATTATTTCACTATTTTTACAACGGCGATACTCATACTATTGCCATCCATTAGAAAGTACCCCATGAACAAAGATCAAGCAAACGGTGCCCTCAAAAATATCGGCGGCAAAGTACAACAGGAAATCGGGAAGGTCACCGGTAACAAACAACAGCAAGTCGATGGCTTAAAAAATCAAGTCGAAGGCAAAGCACAAGTTGTTGTTGGCGATGTTAAAGCAGCGATTAAAGATGTTCAAAAATCAGTCAGTAAAGCATTTAAGAAATAGTTTCTGACGTCTAAAAAAGATGGAGAAAAACAGCCAGAGTCTGGCTGTTTTTTTTGGAAAAAGACAAATAGATATGTCGACCTGCGATGTCGTTGATGACGCATTGGCACTTGAATGAGGTGCCTAAAAATAAGGTCAGAATTCTTATGACAACGCTGGCCAATTTTACGAGAGTACATAAGAAAACACCGCAACAAAATTGTTACGGTGTTCTAGAAATTTTCAAAAAAGGGAATTGCGTGAAATCCCAATTCTGACTTACGTTGTCAGCTTACATTTCGACTGGATGGTAGTAAGTGTGTAATTCGTTAATCCAGGTCTCGTCAGCCATATTTGGCCAATGATTTGAATTGAATCCTGGCGCATTATCAAAGCGTTCCTTGGCGATATTCATGGTGAAACGCTTATTTGCCGTATCTAACTTTAATGCACTCCATGGCACTGCGAATAGTTTTTCGCCAATGGTGAAGACGCCACCAAATGACATCACCGCGTAAGCTACTTTGCCATTGGGAACATCAAGCATGATCTCTTTGATGTCACCGAGGTGCTCTTCTTGCAGATTATAGACAGCATCACCGATCAAGGTATCAGCACCCATTAGACGCGGTCCTGGGCCGTAGTCTTGATCGTTTTTATAAATTCCTAACATGTCACGATTTTCATAATTCATCTTGTAACCTCTTGGTTGTTTAAGCGGAAGTGCTGCGATAGTTTGCTATGGATAGGGCGCGGTATCGGTGCGCTCACGTACATAGCGACGGGACAACGATGATTCTTTCTACTCTTATGCCTGCAAGGCGAGCTTTTGTTGTTGCGGCAAAATAGCCGGTACACTTGCTTGCAGAGCTTGTCGTTCCAATTTGAGTAATCGATTAGTTTGTTGAAGATAGTCGCGCAAACCATCAGCTACTTCAGGATGTTTCAAACCAAAAGCAATACTCGCTTTCAGGTAGCCTAGTTTTGAACCACAGTCATAGCGCGTCGCCGCAGTCGTATAAGCTAGGACCGGATAGTCTTTGAGCATTGCCGCAATCGCATCGGTGAGTTGGATTTCTCCACCAGTGCCTTTTCCCAGATGTTCAAGATAATCAAAAATTTTTGGCGAAAAAATATATCGCCCGACCACACCCAAGTTCGATGGCGCAAATTGAGGTTGTGGTTTTTCCACGATTCCCAGCATCCGATGTAAATGCGGATTCAAGAATTCTGTACTAAAGTTCGTACTCGAAGTGATCATCGGATGCTTAGCAATACTCACGATGCCATACTGTTGTACCAAATGATGTTCCACTTCTTGTACTGCGACCACACTAGATTGATGTGCATAAAACTGTTGCGCCATCTGCGAGATTGCTGACGGGTGACCATCATCGGCATCCATTAGATCATCCGCCAAAAGTACCGCAAACGGGTGATCACCAATCACTGGGCGGGCACACAAAACGGCATGACCCAATCCTAAGGCTGCAGGCTGGCGTATGTAAACGCAATGCACATTTTTAGGAATCACATTTTGGACCAAATCGAGTAAGGCTTGTTTACCCGCTGCCTCTAATTCCGCCTCCAATTCGTAGGCGGTATCAAAATGATCTTCGATCGCACGCTTATTGCGTCCGGTTACAAAAATCATCTCCGTGATACCAGCCTCGACCGCTTCCTCTACCGCATATTGAATCAAAGGTTTATCGACGACGGTGAGCATTTCTTTGGGCTGCGCTTTAGTGGCTGGCAGAAAGCGGCTGCCTAAACCGGCGACAGGGAACACTGCTTTTTTGATTTGCATATTTTTACTCCTAGGTGACTTGCATCAACAATTTTCTCGATCGGATCAAGGTCGAAAATCGTTTTAAATCCATAAAAAAAGTAACTATTCAGTCCCTAAGATAAGACCAGCTTAAGACAAACAAGATCGGATAAATTGTCATTCTTGACTTGATGCGACATCCAGTTTCACAAACCTAAAATGAATTCTGGATGTTGAATCAAGTCAAGAATGAGACTAATAGGTCTTAACTTTTCTCGAAAGGTCGCCACTTCATAACGACCAAATAGTTACAAAAGAAACTCTTGTTGGTATGTTGGTGCTGGTATTTTTCCCGACCGCCAGCCCCGGTAGCTTGATGCTTAAATAGATACACGGAGAGCTTACAAAATCTTCGCGACGACCTCGGTGCGTTATCCCACATAGACCAATTGTGCTTTGCGTTCTGCAATGTGTGTTAGCGCACGGTCTGATGGCGTGAACACTTGTAGTCTGGACATATCGCGAACAATTGATAGCGCCAAGATGTACGCATATTGGAGCAAACAAATGTGCATCGAAAGACGATAAGTAACTTTGGATTTTTACTATATCTAACATGCATTTATCGCACCGTATTGCTAGCCATTGACATATTAAAATAGGGAAACACCATGCAAATCATCAGACCGCACCATCGTGCAAGTAGTAAGTCAGCTTTCGTTTTATATGCCACTTCGATTCTGCTTCATGGACTGTTTATGTTCAACGCCAATGCGGTAGCACAAAGTCAAATGGCGAATTATGCAGATCGAAATGGCACGCCGCAGATACAGGCTTTTTATGTCACTGAAGTGAGGCGTTTGGCGCCTGGGGTCGATCTCGATTTCAACATGTACGGCACGCCAGGTGGACAGGCAAGTTTGCGAATCGCTGGAGCCACTCGCAATGTGATTCTGAACGAAGTCGCGTCGGGTGAGTACGAAGGCACATACACCATCAATTCACGTGATCGGATCGCCGCACGTAGTCAAGTGACTGCCAATCTACGGGTCGGCAACCAAGTTAGTAGCGAGGTCTTAAATGAGTCCCTGCAGATAGGTGTTGGATATCATCCAAAAAATGCGAAATCGACCGACTTGCAGATACAAAATTTTAGATTGGATGCCTCCGAGGATCTTGATACAGGGAGCAATTTAGCCTTCTACTTAAGTGGTAATCCTGGTGCCCGAGTTGAGCTGACGATTGGTGGCGTCCGCGGAAAAATCTTAATGACGGAATCTGGCAGCGGTGAGTATGCTGCAAACTACATCATACGTAACCGCGACAAGATTACCCCAAGAAGTGAAGTGATCGCCTATTTAAGTCTGCATGACCGTACCGTCAGTCAACACTTAGCTCGGGGAATGGGCGGTAACGCCGCACAAGTAAAGTTGACTTCACCATTAAAGAAACCAAGTTGCTATAACTGTGGTCGCGTTGAGGCAATCAATATTATTGAAACACGTGGTGAAGGCGGCTATTTAGGGACGATAGGCGGTGGTGTGGTGGGAGCATTAATTGGTAGTCAAGTTGGCGGTGGCAATGGACGAACCGCAGCACAAATCGCGGGGGCAATCGGAGGCGCTTATGCTGGTCGAGCGATTGAGGGCAATAATCGCAAGACCAGTCATTTTGAGGTCTTGGTACGATTACAAAACGGCGCAGCTCAAACCTTAAGCTTTGCTAACGACCCTGGTGTCCATGTCAATGATCAGGTGAAAATCGATAATGGGCGCTTAATTCGTAATCCCTAAGATCTCGTATTTGCTTGCCTGACTGTTGAGGTAAAACACAGGCATGCCGAACAATCGCACAAAACGTTTTTTCACTATCGTCTTACCGAAACTAGCCTCTACGCGC
>JAYVHZ010000558.1:0-7913 GCA_043770645.1 Undibacterium sp.
GAGAGTGAGCGAGTTGCGCTGCGTTTGCATTTATTACAGGGACAATTGAAACCGCATTTTCTGTTCAACGCCTTAAATAGCATCGGTGCTTTGGTCCGAGGTGATGATCGTCCGTTGGCGGGGCATGCCTTACGTCAATTGCATGGATTATTGAGTTATGTGGTGGGTGTAGGAAAAGAAGAATTGTCTAGCGTTGGACATGAAATGGGTTTCGTGCGTGATTATGTAGAGATGCAGCGACTGCGTTTTGGTGAACGCATGGTGTTAAGTTGGGACATAGAAGATGAAGACTGGTATTCGATTGCTTGTGCTCCATTGCTGTTTCAACCATTGATAGAAAATGCGATTCATCATGGAGTTGAGCCGCATCATGAAGTTTGTCAGTTGCAAATTTCTCTTCGTTTAAGAGAGCAAAAAGTTCAGCTGGAGATCCGTAACTCCATGCCCGATAGCACCGAACCAAGCCGAGGCTTCGGATTGGGATTAAGCACAACACGGGAACGGATGGCACTGATGTATGGTGCACAGGCAATTTTGGCGTGTCAACGCTACCCACTCAATTTCGTGGCGGAACTTAGCTTTCCGGCTGAATCGCGCGCACTCGGGTCGGTGGCTCACTCACGCGCGCTTCATCAAATAGAACAAACCCCTCATCATGTTCAATCAAAATCTACGGGAAACATGCAATGACAATCGCCGATTTCAAAGTGATGGTGGTCGATGATGAATTACCAGCTTTAACCAATATGCAGTACGCATTGTCGCAACATAGTCAATGGCAGTTGATTGCGAGTTGTCATTCGACCGCACAAGCAAGAGCCATTTTGCAGTGTGAATCGGTCGATCTGTTGCTACTAGATATCGAGATGCCAAAGCAGACAGGACTTGAATTTGCGCGCGAGTTGAGTACCAATGCCAAGGCACCTATCATCGTTTTTGTAACAGCTTACAACCGGCATGCGGTCGATGCTTTTGAACTATTTGCTTTGGATTATTTGCTAAAACCGTTTGATGATGAACGATTTGCGGCCATGCTATCGCGAGTTGAAAAGTGCATTGCTGATCAGCAAACTCTCGAACAACATGCGGCCCTGAAGGATTACCTCATTGATCGAGAAGCGAGTATGGCGGGTGCAACGACACCGGCGCTTAGTCATATTGTTGTGCGTTCTACCGGAAAGATAGAACGTATCTTGGTTGAGGATGTTATTTGGATCTCGACAGCAGCAAATTATGTCGAGATTCACTTACATAATCGTGTCGTTTTGCATCGCGCCACTATCTCTGCCATTGAGGAAAGACTGTCTCCCAATGAATTTATTCGCTTACATCGCACCGCCATTGTACGGATATCGACGATACGATCACTTGAGATGGGTGATGATGGTGTGTACAGCGTGCGATTAGTCAACAATGACAAAGTGCGGGTCAATGAAATTTCTGTTCGTCGGATTAAACAACTATTTACCGAATGAAGAGCTTATCCGCTCTTTGTTTTTTTGTTGGCACCGCGTTCATCACATAGTTCGCTAAATCTATCCCTGTTCCCTAGCACCGGCTATCGCTCGTCAATATCATCACTCTTATTTCGATTGTCCCAGCGATTTTTCTATGTCGGCAGCAATAGAAAGATTCAGCGTTTCTAGAAAAGAGAACGATATGTCCTATCTGTACACAGCGCGAATGCGAATTCTCAAAGTCGGCTTGATTTTTCTATCCTTGCTTTTTGGTCTTTCTGCTTCAGCGCAAATTAAACAAGCAAATCAATATAGGGATACGCAAATCCTTGCGGAAACCTACTTGAAATCCTATATCAATAAAGATTGGAATGTGCTTGAAAAACTATTAGGAAATGATGCCAACTTTCAAGATTGGACCGTGCAAACAATTTCTGGTGCCCCCGTTCATCAGAAGGGCAAGGCGGATATGTTAAAACTATTCCGAGAGCAATATGCCGACTTGAGTATGAAGTTTGAGCAGCAACATGCGGTCTTTTCTACGGAGCACGTATCCATCAGTGGGCAACTCGATTTAACGATGCCGGTACAAGGACGCCAAGTGCGCTCTGTGCTACCGATGACAATTATTTTGTCGATCCAAAATGGCTTGGTGGTACAGCATATAGACTACGTCGACTATCGCCCTTTCATTCTGGCGCAACAAGCGAATCGCACTAGCTCAGCAACGAATTAAAGAGAATTCTTAATACAGCGAGGGACATCCTATCAAATGTCTTGTTGTGAAGCGGATTTTCCCCTCACAGCGAAACACTAAAATCGCCTCACAAAGTTAAACCAGATCCAAAACAAGCCTAATTTGCGTTGAAGCTAATCTATTCTGACAAGGGGAAGCGTTTGGGAGCAAGGCCGCATGACGTTAATTTGAAACCCGTGCCACCGCCTAAGCGTCCAGCGACTCAGTAAAAATAGCATTGACATTGATCTATTGGTGCAACAAAGCAAAAACAAGAAATTTGCCACATCAACATGCGTCTTTCTCGCTATGGGCGATGGGCGATGGCGATAGCCTTGCGTATGCTGGCCGATCGCCACATTTTTCGTCTGCATCGCGCACGCGGCATGATTCTCACCTCACCTCACCTTGAAAGTGCAATAGCTTTCTGGTGAGTTGCATAACATCATTTTCCCTGCGGGATCTGCTTATGATTTTCGTCATTTGCTGCGTACCGCGAAACGACATAGATTTGCCTTTCATGTACTGCTCTCTGCAAGCAACACATTTCTTTAGTCACCCTCTTTTTATCAACACCGTAAGCCGTTCTCTTTGACTGTCTTCTGTTTCTAAACTTGATGCCGGAGTGACATAGAAATACAACAGTTTTTAGAATCTGATCACGAAGTAAACCTGATTCATCCCAAGCGAAAAAGTCTCATCACATCTCTCATCGATTACATCCCAAGTGCATTTTTTTAACTTCCCTAGCGTGGCAGAGTGACGATGTGAGAAAGAGATGTTCGACTCTATTCGCCTAGTTATTGCAATAGAGGCGTAATTTTTCGAGCTGGTTCGGCTTCTGACTAGAAGCATTGAAATTCGAAATTTTCACAGTCTCTATTGATTAAAAACATTTGCCATCTGAAGGAGATCAGGATGTACAAAAAGCGGCGTTCCAACGCCTTACCTCGAGTGTCAATGCGAGGTTTTACTGCGAATCATTCGTCAGTAACGGTTCCACCTATTCCAGTAAAAATGACTGGCATTACTGCGATGTTGATTCACAGCATCAATTCCAAAACTGTTCAAAAATAAGGAAATTTTATGACGATCAAAGAACGTAAATTCAAGAAAAAAATCCTTGCGCATGGTCTAGCGATCGCATTCGGTCTCGCGAGTGTTTCGACGATGACTATGCAGCTAGCTTATGCACAATCGAATGCAGTAGGCTCGATTCACGGTAAAGTTGAGTCACCTTCTGGTGCCACGATTCAAATACAAAATACGGACACAGGTTTAAAGCGAACCGTCAATCTAGACGCAAATGGACGATACATATTGACCGCCTTGCCTGCAGGTCGATACAAGGTTGAGCTGATGCGCAACGGCAAAGTTGCTGATACTCAGGAATTCGATTTAGTGATCGGACAAGGAACTGAAGCCTCATTTTTGGCAGCGGCTGCCCAACAAGTCACAGTCTCCGCCAGACGTTCTCGGATTGACGTCTCTAACACCAATAACGGTGCGGTTTTCACAGCAAGAGATTTGGCGAAACTACCTGTACAAAGCAATCTGACCGCTGTGGTGCTGCTAGCACCTAATACGACACGAGGCGATGCTGCTTACGGTAATGTAGCCAGCTTTGGTGGTGGCGGCGTATCGGAGAACTCATACTATATCAATGGCTTGCCAGTCACTAATCCACTCTCTCAACTTGGTTCAACCCAGTTACCTTGGGGTGCAATTGCGCAAACCTCCGTAATCACTGGTGGTTTTGGCGCTGAATTTGGTCGTTCGATTGGCGGTGTCCTTAATATCACCACCAGGAGTGGTACCAACCGTTGGGAAACAGGCGCAAATTTTTCTCTCACGCCGAACTCATTACGTTCAAAGGCTAAGGATATCTACTATCCAGTGACGGGCGGTGCATCGAATACAGCAACAGATGGCAAACTCCACTTTAGGAACAGCGATAGCACGAATGAAATCAAGCAATATGGCGGTTATATCGGCGGCCCACTTGTTGAAGATAGACTGTTTATGTTTGCCGCACTCGAAAAAACCGTCGGTGATGCTGGTGCGTCGGGTGATATTTACAACAGTAATACCTTAGCACGCGATGGATGGAGAAAAACCCGTACCGAATCGAGTCGTTTTTTAACCAAGTTTGATTGGAACATTACCGATGATCATCGCTTGGAATTAACTTCCATCGGTGACACCAATCGTACCATCGCTGGGTCTTATGGCTATGATGTCGCAACGCGTCGACATAATGACGTGAAATGGACTGAAACAAATTCGAAGAACGCGGGCGGTAATGGTGCCACCTCGCATTCGTTAAAATATACGGGAAATCTGACGAACGACCTCACACTAACCGCGCTAGCAGGACAACTGAAAACTCCTCGGGGCGTAACCTACTTTGACGGCGATCCGAATGGCAGCATTCTCTCTTTCACGTCAAGTGCGCGCACGCGAGTTCCGGAAATAGATCCAAACTTGTACGTTAGTAAGCAAAAATATGGAGGGAATTTAACACGCCCAGGTAATGACGAAGTGAAGTCCTTTCGCTTGGATCTAGAATACAAATTGGGTCAACATACGATCCGCGGTGGTCTCGACAAAAATTCACTAGATTCTGGCAATGTCGGCGTAGCAACCGCGGGCGGTGCGAGATGGAGCTATCTAAAAGTCGCGGATGGGAAAGAAAATACGTTGCAAAATCTGTCGTGGGGGCGCCCAGCGATTGTTGCTAACTTTGGCGGCTTTGGTACCCGAGGCTATTACGTGCGACAAAGCATATTTAGTAGTCTCACAGCAGCGACTTCCGAGCAGTCTGCACAATATATTGAGGATCGTTATCAAGCGACAAAAAATCTTCTGATCGTGGCGGGTTTGCGTAACGACCAATACAGTAACATCAATGGTGATGGCGCTAAATTCATCGATATGAAAAACCAGTTGGCACCGCGTCTATCTGCGTCTTGGGATGTCAATGGTGATTCGAGTATGAAAGTATTCGGTAGTGCTGGTCGCTATTTCTTGCAATTGCCAACACAAGTTGCTGCACGTGCGGCCAGTCGCTCTACACTAACAGCACAAGACTTTACATATAGCGGCGTTGATAGCAATGGCCAACCGACTGGTTTGCGCAAGATTAACGAAGCAGGCACACCAGACGGTGAGTTAGGCCAAGCAAAAGATCCTCGTTCTGTAGTAGCTAAAGATCTGAAGCCAAACTTCCAAGATGAACTTACTTTAGGCTTTGAGAAAGCGTTTAACCCTTCCTTAAATGTTGGTGCCAAGTTTACGTATCGTAAATTGGGTGCAGGTATTGATGATAATTGCGACGTTCGACCACTGGCTGAATTCTCCGAAAAGAATGGCATTATTCAGGAAGGGCATCCTCGCGACTATCTGAATTGCTTCATGTTTAATCCAGGTCGCGATGCGACTGTCTGGATCGAAGGTCACAGCGCTGATGGTATCGCAAATGGTCAAGGCGGGCGTTACGCCACTATCAGTGCCAAAGACATGGGATTCCCAAAGGCAGAGCGTCGATATACGGCGTTGGATTTCTTTGCTGAGAAGCCGTTTAAGGATGGCTGGTACGGCAAGGTTAACTACACATGGTCACGTAGCACCGGCAATATGGAAGGACAAACCAATTCAGACACAGGTCAAACCGATGTCGCTATTACGGCCAATTGGGATTTCCCTGAATTTATGACTTATACCAACGGGGTCTTGCCGAATGACCGCACTCATGCCATTAAAGCTTTTGGGTTTTATGAGTTCAACAAAGAGTGGTCGATGGGGGCAAATGCCTTGCTGCAGTCGGGTCGACCAAAAACATGTCAAGGTACGGATCTCGATGCTGAAGAAGGCTTGAAGCATCCATTAGGTGCCAAATATGGAGGCCCAGGATACGGAGCCAGCTATATGTGGTGCAACGGCAAACCAGCACCGCGTGGTAGCCTAGGTCGCATGGGTTACGAAAAACGTTTAGATTTGAGTTTGACTTACAAACCAATGGTATTGCAAGGCGTTTCTTTTGGTTTGGATGTGTTCAATGTATTGAACAATCAAACGGCTTTGACACGTCAAGAAACCTATGACGGTGGTGATGGCGACGTCGCGCCAAACTATGGCGAAGTTCGTCAGTTGAACGCACCACGGTCGATGCGTCTAAAGGTTGAATTCAATCATAAGTTCTGATGACCTAAACTTTTAGTAGATCGATTTTTATATGTGGTCATTGAGGCAGCTTCGGCTGCCTCTTTCGTTAACGCGATGAAAGGTTGCCAACTCAGCGGGCAGCATCAAATTGCCATGTAGTTCGCCCATATTGACATGTATCCCTACTGGTCGCGGGTTATTTCAGCCTGCCTAATTTGTCTGTGACGCGAGGCCCATCGACATTGATGATGATAACCAGAACACATTCATATCAAAAACAAGAAAAAAACGGATTTATCGCTCGTCACTAGCTTGGTTTTTCTTGAACTAGCTGTTCATACTTCGAGATCCCTGATTCTTGCTTAGTCATTACCCCAAAATCAAATGTTTTAGCATCACATATCCCACGATGCTAAGCCAAAACAAGAGGATAAAAAGAACAATTATCAAAGCTGTCTTTAGAACGGTAAGGAAAACATTACCCTTAAAAAATTGATGGTACGCCAAACTCATATATCCCAACATGAGCCCATGGGACATATAGTTATTGGCCTTAATCGTTTCAGGGAAAAGCAAAAATCCTGGAATAAAAATCACGATCATGATCAGATAAAATTGGCCCAGAACAAATGAATTGAGAACAATGTTCTCAGCCATATTTGTTTTTTGCTTTCTGAAGAAAATCCATGACAAGAATGAGACGAGTACGGGCATTAAAAATAAATTCAGAATCTTTCGATTTTCAAGCATCAATTGCATGCTCTCTGTAAATATCTCGCCCTCTACTTTAATTTGTCTATCGAATCCTGAAAGGGCTTCGAAGTATCCTGTCTTGTAACTCAAATACGCATAAATAGATGATATTATTATAATAAATGTAAGCGGATTAAAATATTTCTTTCTCTTTCCATCGAGATATTCTCTCGCCACATCACCGGGCCTCAAGATGAGGGCTTTCATCAACAGTAAAATTCCCCTGTCGGTATGCGTTAAGGCGTGAAAGAACTCGTGAAGAAAGTGGGTAATTGTTATTCGATGAGTATCAGCTTTCTGTCCGCAACTTGAGCAGAAACTACCGACCAGATACGTGTCACAGTTTTTGCACTTCGTGTCGTTTTTCATAGATATGCCTGTTTAAATTTTCGTTTATGTAGCATTAACGTAAGCCATCATAGCATCGAAAACACCTATGGCAACTCGGACAATAGCTCGACTACATTGGCTTTTGATTCGTTGGGCTGTAAAGCCCAAATTGATCTTTCGGTTGTCGATTGTTGGGCTTCACTTTGTTCAGCGCCAACCTACCAATTCTGTTCATTTGGAAATGACCATTTTAGGTCATGTATAAAGGCCGGTAAGCAAAAGCAGGTTTTGCCGAGACCGCATCGGGTTTGTGTAGGTTGGTGCTGAGCTTGCGAAGCCCAAATTGATCTTTCTGCGGTTGCCTGTTGGGCTTCACTTTGTTCAGCGCCAACCTACCAATTCTGTTCATTTGGAAATGACCATTTTAGGTCATGTATAAATGCCGGTAAGCAAAAGCAGGTTATGCCGAGACC
>JAYVHZ010000559.1:0-5359 GCA_043770645.1 Undibacterium sp.
GCTACATGACCCGCTGAAAAGCGGCAGAATTTTTTACGCTTGAACAAAGGATTTTGTTGCTGACGCTTTTGTTTTAATTTGCTTTTATCAAATTTTTTACCGAATGCCATTTTAGGCTCCTAATCTAGTAAATTTGTTTCGTCTTCTATGTTGATTTCAGACTGTTGAAAATCAGTTACATGAAAAACGAGACTTTTGCTGTTGCGGTTCTTGCGTGCTAAAAAACCTGTAAAAATCATTGAGACACCCAGTTCTATCTCCAAGAATCGCTTTGAAATTTCACCTGCTGCAATAGCCGGAACTTCAAATTCAACTTGGCGCTGACCGCCTGCTTGATCTTGCTTAGAATCGTGCATCAAAGTTGCAGTGGCGATGGGTATTCCCGCTGGGGTATAACGCAACACTGATTTTTCTACAACTGTGGCGACGACTTTAAGTTGATTCACAAATTTTTTACCGTTTTCACACGCTCTTAGTTAAAACTATTAAGCTGCGGGCGCTTCAACGCGTTGTGCCTTAGCAGAATCTTCTTTCTGCACAGACTTCATCATTGGAGAAGGCGCTGTTTCTGCTTTTTTCAATTTAACTGTGAGGTGGCGCAATACGGCATCATTAAATTTGAATGCTGTTTCCAACTCAAGCAAAGTTTCAGCGTCGCACTCAATATTCATGCAAACATAGTGAGCTTTAGCTAATTTTTGAATCATGTAAGCCAATTGACGACGGCCCCAATCTTCAACGCGGTGCACTTGGCCACCACGTGTAGTTACGCTAGCTTTGTAGCGTTCGATCATTGCAGGAACTTGCTCGCTCTGATCGGGATGTACGATAAATACGATTTCATAATGACGCATAATTTCTCCTTGTGGACAAAAATAAAGCCTGCCTCGGCGTCAAGACGAGTGCAGGAAGAGGACAGCCGACGATATTAACGCACTTTCCGTTTACAATCAAGCACTCAAAGGCTAAAACCGAGTCAAACCGAAATTTAGCCCAGAACCTCCTTTAGGCGTGTTTGCCGTATTACGCTCGCGCCGACGGTGCATTTCTTGTCACTTTTGCCGCGCTCGTCGCTTCTGATTGTCCTTAGCTCGCCGCTACAGTCTCATCGACAACAAAACCTCCTCAATAAGTGCCTCCGTCAATGTCACAAATCCTGATGGGAAATCTGAATTCAAAAATATTATTTCGCGCTTTTTGAACAAATCGGCGTTTTCCTAACTTAAAGGACAATATGACGGCTCACCAAATATAAACGATTTCAATTCACCAATCCTAGCCAATCATCGCTTTCACATAAGCCCAAGGAAATCGCATATAGTTGAGCCCTTTTACGTTTAATTTTACGGTTCATTCTCATGATGAAATTCGATGTTGCTATTGTCGGAAGCGGTTTAGCGGGCTTATCTGTGGCTCTACATTTAGCAAAAACCCATAAAATCGCCATCATTTCAAAACGCACATTACTTGATGGCGCCAGTAACTGGGCGCAAGGTGGTATCGCGGCAGTGCTAGATTCTCACGATAGTCACGAACAACACATCGCTGATACCATCATCGCTGGTGGTGGCTTGTGTGATGAAGCAGCAACCCGTACCATCATTGAACAAGGACGCGCAGCAATCGATTGGTTAATTGAACAAGGCGTACCTTTCACCAAAGATCAACATGCAGAACTTGGCTTCCACTTGACCCGTGAGGGTGGGCATAGTCAACGCCGCATTATTCATGCAGCCGACGCCACAGGGCATGCGGTGCAAGTTACCTTAGAGCAGCTAGTCAGAAGTCATCCGAATATCAGTTTGTTTGAGCATCATTATGCAATTGATGTCATCACCTCCAGCAAAATAGGCGACATGTCCGCTACCCCACGTTGCCTAGGTTTATACGTACAAGATGTGAAAACTGGCACAGTACACACCTTCAGTGCACAGCATACCGTGATGGCGACTGGTGGGGCGGGAAAAGTGTACTTATACACGACCAACCCTGACACGGCAACGGGTGATGGCATTGCCATGGCGTGGCGCGCTGGATGTCGTGTGTCGAATATGGAATTCATGCAATTTCACCCAACGTGTTTATATCATCCATATGCCAAGTCCTTTCTTGTCACTGAGGCGGTGCGTGGCGAAGGCGGCATTTTAAAACTCCCACCCGAAGCAGGCGCTGCCGCGGGAGCGCGATTCATGCTCGCGCATGATGAACGTGCAGAACTTGCACCGCGCGATGTGGTAGCGCGAGCAATTGACTTTGAAATGAAAAAGCGCGGACTGGACTATGTAGAACTAGATATTAGTCACCAATCACCAGAATTTTTGAAAGAGCATTTCCCAACCATTTATGCCCGTTGTCTAGAGCTCGGCATCGACATTACTAAACAAGCAATTCCTGTCGTCCCAGCGGTACATTTTACTTGTGGCGGCGTGGTTACTGACACCTTAGGACGTACGGATATACCGGCTCTGTATGCGGTTGGTGAAACAGCTTATACCGGATTGCATGGCGCCAATCGTCTCGCCAGTAATTCGTTATTGGAATGCCTGGTGATCGGCAAAGCCGCTGCTCAACATATCGCCGAACAGCCTAATTTTGAGGTGCCCGATTTGCCAGCCTGGGATGAGAGCAGAGTCTCTGATGCAGATGAAGAAGTCGTGATCGCCAATAACTGGGATGAGTTACGCCGCTTTATGTGGAATTATGTCGGCATTGTACGCACCACAAAGCGCCTCGAAAGAGCCAAGCACAGAATCAAATTATTGAAAGAGGAGATAGACGAGTATTACGCCAATTTCCGCATCTCGAACAATCTACTGGAACTGCGCAATCTGGTTGAAGTGGCCTCTCTAATCGTTAATAGTGCCTTGTCACGTCGAGAAAGTCGAGGTCTTCACTTTAGTCGAGATTATCCCAACACGCTCCCCAAAGCCTTACCGACAGTGTTATCCCCGAAGCAAAAAATCAAAGCCCCAAAAAAGTGATCCTTAATTATTGAATATTCAATCAATACTTTAACGTGTTCGATCATTGCAGAGAAATTTGAAATGCGAATTTGATTTGATCAGGCACGTTAAAAATTAAATGAAACTGAACGCCTCAATCGATCAAACCATCGACATCACGAATTTTATTCAGAGCCTCATCAATTCGGTCGACTGGAATTATCTGTAAGCCTTCAATTTTTTGCTTAGGCGCATTCGACTTCGGAATCATGGCGATCGAAAAACCTAATTTAGCAGCTTCCCGCAAACGCTCTTGCCCACGTGGTGCTGGACGAATTTCTCCAGCCAAACCAACTTCACCAAACACGACTAAGCCGCGCGGCAAAGGTTTATTCCGCATCGAAGAATTAATCGCCAACAGCACCGCCAAGTCGGCAGCTGGTTCTGTAATCTTTACACCACCGACAGCATTGATAAACACATCTTGGTCAAATGCCGCAACTCCCGCATGACGATGCAATACTGCCAACAACATTGCTAAACGATTTTGCTCCAACCCCACTGACAATCGCTTTGCATTTGGCGCATGCGAAGTATCGACTAAGGCTTGAATCTCAACCAATAAGGGACGAGTCCCCTCTTGTGTCACCATCACACAAGAGCCCGCCACTTGCGTGTCATGCTGAGACAAAAATAAAGCAGATGGATTTGATACGCCTTTTAAGCCACGCTCTGTCATGGCAAACACACCAAGCTCATTCACCGCGCCAAAACGGTTCTTGATCGCCCTGACCAAACGGAAACTGGAATGGGTATCTCCTTCAAAATACAATACGGTATCAACAATGTGCTCCAACACACGCGGCCCGGCCAAAGCCCCCTCTTTAGTGACGTGTCCAACCAAGATCATCGTGATATTCATCGTCTTAGCAACTCTGGTCAATTGCGCTGCACATTCTCGTACTTGCGCTACTGAACCAGGCGCAGAGCTCAACGCATCTGAGTACATGGTTTGAATCGAATCGATGACAACAACTTGCGGCTTGTGTTCTACCAAGGTATTAAGAATTTTTTCTAATTGAATCTCAGCCTGCAATGAAACACCTCTGGCATCGACCGCTAGGCGCTTGGCGCGTAAAGCGATCTGTGCACCGGATTCTTCGCCACTGACATAGAGAACTTTTTTAATTCGAGCGAGATTCGATAAGGCTTGCAACAACAAAGTTGATTTACCTATGCCTGGATCACCGCCAATTAACACCACGCCACCAGGAACCAAACCACCACCCAAGACGCGATCAAACTCCTCGATATCAGTTCCAAAACGAGGAATATCTTCCGCCTCAATTTCTGCCAAATTCAACACTGGTGCGGTTTGCGCCAAACCTTGATACTTATTTGAAAAGCGATTTCCTACCTCCTCAACCAAAGTCTCAACCAAGGTGTTCCATTGCTGACAAGACGGGCATTGTCCGGCCCATTTGTTTTGTACACCACCACACTCGGTACAGGTGTAATTTGTTTTTTGTTTAGCCATATTGAACCCACATCAAGCCTTGAGGATGAATCACCAGTAAATGGAATGAAGAAAACACTGATATTTTACCCAGTATTTCATCAAAAGCTTGTGGTATTTCAACGAGGCTCTAGGTAATTCATGGTATAAAGCTAGCCTGCCAGACAAAGCAAATAAAAAAGCAAAGGTCCACAGAACGAATGAAACCCGGTTTTTATACAATTATGGCAGCGCAGTTTTTTTCTTCGCTGGCTGACAATGCCCTCCTCATTGCCGCGATAGCGCTATTGATCACAATGGACGCGCCGGCATGGATGACTCCCTTACTTAAATTTAGTTTTGCCTTCTCGTATGTGATATTGGCGGCATTTGTTGGAGCGTTTGCGGATTCTCGCCCCAAAGGCAAGGTGATGTTTTTCACCAATCTCATCAAAATTTCTGGTTGTGCTTTGATGTTTGTCGACGTGCATCCTGTGATCGCTTATGGTGTGGTGGGCTTTGGAGCTGCTGCGTATTCCCCTGCAAAATACGGCATCTTGACCGAGTTGCTCCCTCCCGAGAAGTTGGTTGCTGCCAATGGTTGGATTGAGGGACTAACCATCAGCTCAATTATTCTTGGCGTAGTCTTAGGTGGAAAATTAATCGATCCGCAAATTTCTGCGAAACTGTTAAGTTTCGATTTTCCCATCATCGACTTAGGCGTCAATACCACCAATCAATCTGCACTTTGTGCCATTACTGTCTGCTATGTCATTGCGGCCATTTTTAATCGCTACATCCCAGATACGGGCGCCAGATATCACAAACAAGAATCGAATCCAGTTCGCTTATTTAAAGATTTCGCACATTGCTCCCTCAAGCTTTGGCAGGACAAACTGGGCCAAATTTCACTTGCCGTCAC
>JAYVHZ010000560.1:0-3260 GCA_043770645.1 Undibacterium sp.
GCAATGATAGGAACGCGCTTATTAGTATGTTCTACAGCCACACGAATCAATTCACAATGCTCTTCGACACTGACTGTTGGAGACTCACCGGTCGTACCAACAATCACAATACCATCCGTACCTTCGGCAATATGCCAGTCTATCAACTTGCGCAGCGTTGGAATATCGAGACTGCCATCGGCATGCATAGGGGTCACAATCGCGACCAAACTTCCTTGTATCGTTGTCATCTTAGCGCGTGGGAAAAGTAAAGCCATTATTGTAGCGGATCGTTACCTGCTATGGGAGAGAATCGAAGACGGATTCCAGAAGAATCCTATACAAAACGCATCCGGACAGAAACTAAACTGACTATAAACTTGGCGGGTGGAAAAACAAGTTGAAATATCAAACAAAACCAACGAAACATACGGAAAAGTCAGTCCATTAGTGGTGACTTATTCGCGTAATCGCCGGATACAAATTCTCTGAACGATAGCCTCGGTGATCTGGTTGACATACGTGTGTTCAAAAGCGAGACATTGCTGTCGCCATCCCTCGGTTTTTGTGCACACAAAATAATTGAGCAATTCATTCTCTTGCAGGAGAAAATCTGGATTACGTGGCCGACCGTATTTTTCATTTCCCGTTGCAAAAGTTTCATAAATCAACACGCCTTGATCTGAGAGCGACTGCAAAATCGAAGCCATCAACGGACGATGTAAATAATTGGTGACGATGACACCAGCAAACTGCTCTGCTTCAAATGGCCATTCAAAATCTTCTTGCTCAAGATCGATACTGAAACATGTCGCGCCCATCTGTTCGAGTGCGGCCAAAGAATCGGCATCACGATCAACTACCCAAACGTCATAGCCAGCGGCCAGCAACAGGCGGGTATGTCGACCAGCGCCACAGGCCAAATCGAGTATTGGTCCTTTTGATTTAGGAATTTCCTTAAGAAATCGCTGTACCCAAGGAGAAGGATGACCGTTACTCATACGAACTCACTAAAAACATTCACTTTAACAACATGGTGAATGGCGTCAACACCAGCTGCAAGATGTACTGCACAATATTCATTAATGGGTACATCCAAAATTGCAAAATTTTAAAAAAAACCAAGGCCATGACAATGAAAAAACCATAGGGTTCGATCTTAGCGAACTGAAATGCCTGCCGATGTGGCAGCAAACTAGTCAAAATACGTCCACCATCCAAAGGCGGGATCGGGAACAGATTAAATGCAAACATGACCAAGTTGGTCAGCAATCCCGCTTGCGCCATACGATAGAAGAACTCATGTTCGACTTTAAACGCGACCAACAGTACCGCCAAAATCATCCACAAAAAAGCCATGAAGAAATTAGCGCCCGGCCCAGCTAAGGCTACCCAAGCCATATCACGTTTAGGCTTGCGCAAAGCGCCGAAATTGACTGGAACAGGCTTTGCATAGCCAAACAAGAACTGTCCGTCAGTTGCCATGTACAAGACTATCGGAATAATAATCGTGCCAAACAGGTCGATATGTACAATAGGATTTAAGGTCATTCTCCCTTGGCTATACGCAGTTAGATCACCGAAATATTTCGCAGCGTAAGCGTGTGAAGCTTCGTGCAAAGTAATCGCCAAGATGACCGGAATCGCATATACGGCGATGGTTTGTATCAATGCATCCATGAATTCAATTCACCCTTAATGTTATTTTTTACAGCAAAGCATCGCTTCTACGATTTACAAACCAAACAAAGCAGCATCGCCACGCCCCTGGCGAATGAGTGTTGGCGCTTCCTGTGTCATGTCGATCACGGTAGTTGGAACCAGACTGCAAGCGCCACCATCAATCACCAAATCGATTTGCTTTTCTAAACGTGCACGGACTAATTCAGGATCGGTTAATGGCTCATCTTCGCCCGGCAAAATCAAAGTCGTCCCCAACAAAGGCTGCTTTAACTCTTCCAACAAAGCGTGGGTAATCGGGTTTTCTGGCACGCGCAAACCGATGGTTTTACGCGAAGGATGACTTAGTCGACGCGGCACCTCTTTGGTGGCTTCTAGAATAAAGGTGTAAGGACCAGGCGTCGCGGCTTTCAGCATACGGAACTGCCGATTATCAACCTTCGCATATTGCGCGATTTCAGACAAATCGCGACATAACAAAGTCAAGTGATGCTTTTCATCGACACCACGAATTTTACGCAATCGCATCACCGCATCTTTGTCATCAAGATGGCACACCAAGGCGTAACAAGAATCCGTCGGCAAAGCCACGATGCCGCCTTGATCAATAATTTGTACCGCTTGTTTGATCAATCGTAATTGCGGATTATCAGGATGAATTTGAAAAAATTGGCTCATAAATAAAGTCTACGAATGTGACAACGGAGGCTGAGCCTCCGTTGATTATCTTACTAATGTTCAGTTTATTTTAATTGCTGTAGCGCCGCGATACGCTGTGCCATCGGCGGATGGGTAGAAAACAATTCCGCCCAACCTGGTTTATCGCTGATACCGACAGCCGCCATCGATTGTGGCAACTCGCCTGGCGCCATGCCACCCAAGCGTGCCAATGCATTAATCATAGGCTGACGATTGCCCAACAATTTCGCTGCGCCAGCATCGGCGCGGAATTCCCTTTGGCGTGAGAACCACGCAACAATTAAGGAAGCACCAATACCAAACAAAATCTGAAAGACGAAGGACGCTATATGAAAGCCAATTCCCGGCGTGTGATTTTCATTATTTTTCGACAAAAAGCTATCCACCGCATACGCCGCAATGCGCGACAAAAACACGACGAAGGTATTCACCACACCCTGAATCAGTGTCATGGTCACCATATCACCATTGGCGATGTGGGCAACTTCATGTCCTAAAACCGCTTCGACCTCTTCCTTGGTCATGCTTTCCAATAAACCTGTCGAAACGGCAACCAATGCAGAATTTTTGAATGCGCCTGTCGCAAACGCATTTGGCTCACCGTTGTAAACCGCAACTTCCGGCATCGCGATACCAGCGCGCTCTGACAAGGTTTTTACCGTGCTGACTAACCAGAATTCTGTGGAGGAAGATGGGTTATCAATCACACGAGCGCCAGTTGACCACTTCGCCATCGGCTTACTAATGAGCAAAGAAAAGATAGAACCAGTAAAACCAACTACCAGCGAGAATACCGCCAACGTACCAAGATTTAAACCTTTAGCGGTCAGATAATTATTCGCGCCCAACATCGATAAAATGACGGTCATCACCAACATGACAGCAATATTGGTCGCTAAAAA
>JAYVHZ010000561.1:0-5520 GCA_043770645.1 Undibacterium sp.
GTGCAACCCGCGCCGCACATAGGTCGTTTAAGCATTTACGACGTTCTGGCGGCGCGGGTTGCACCCGCCCTACAAATTCGTTTAACTTTGTACGTTGATCTCCAGTCACGATTCGCTGAAAGGCGCAGTATCCTTCACATCATTGCACACCAAATATTCCAGTAGGCTCCTCATGAAACTCACAACACCAAGCTCCCCATACGGTATCCACCGCGTCATCGAACCCCTAGGCGTCCTGCCACAAGGCGCATGGAAAATCGATAACACGATGGAGATCACTGATAATGAAATCCTGATCGATGTTTCTGCATTGAACATCGACGCTGCCAGTTTCACGCAAATTAAACAAGAAGCCAATGGCGATGAAGCTAAGGTTGCGGAAATTGTGAAAGGTATCGTGGAGAAGCGCGGTAAGCATCACAATCCGGTGACGGGCTCTGGCGGTATGTTGATTGGTACGATCTTAGAAATCGGTTCCGCACTTGCTGGCAAGATTGATCTGAAAGTGGGCGACAAGATTGCCACGCTGGTGTCTTTGTCGTTGACACCTTTGCGTATTGATGAAATCGTTAAGATTCACATGCAAAAAGATCAGATCGAAATCAAGGGTAAAGCGATTTTGTTCGAAACTGGCCTGTACGCAAAACTTCCAGAAGACATCGATGAAAAGATGGCATTGGCGATTTTGGATGTGGCTGGTGCACCTGCGCAAACAGCACGTTTGGTGAAAGAAGGCGACACCGTAGTCGTTATCGGCGGCGGCGGAAAGTCCGGCACTTTATGTGTATACGAAGCGAAAAAACGTGCCGGTAAAAACGGTTGTGTAATCGGTGTTTCCCCGTTTGAAAAAGACTGCCAACGCATGAAGGATTTAGGCTGGGCCGATCACACTTTGCAAGTCGATGCGACCAATGCTTTAGCTTTGATGGAAGCTGTTTCCAATGTGACGAATGGCGCGATGGCGGATTTGGTCATCAATTGCGTGAATATTCAGAACACCGAAATGGGCAGCATCTTGTCCACCAAACAGCACGGCAAAATCTATTTCTTCTCGATGGCAACTAGCTTTACCGCAGCAGCCTTGGGTGCGGAAGGCGTTGGCAAAGACGTAGAAATGATCGTTGGTAATGGCTACGCGACTGGTCACGCAGAACATTCTTTAGCCTTATTGCGCGAGAGTGAAACACTGCGCAAGTTGTTTACTGAACTCTACGTTTAATAGCTTAGAAAGTCATCGACGATGGAATTCAAAAATCCTACTCTAAGCAATATACAAACCAGCCCGCTTTGGCAGCGCATCCACGATAGTGGCATGCAAACCTTAGCGGTCATGGGAATGACCAAAAATACCGGTAAGACAGTTGCGATGAATCACGTGCTAGCGCAAGCAGCGGCGGGGCAAGTGGATATCGGTTTGACCTCGATTGGTCGTGATGGTGAAGACCGCGATCAAGTATTTTTCAACCCTAAACCACCGATCATGGTGTGGCCTGGGAACCTGGTCGCCACCGCACGTGAGACTTTGCAGCGCGCTAAAGTGCGTTGGAAGTTGATTGACTCCACGCAGATCGATAGCCCTATGGGTGAGATTTTGGTAGTCAAAGTCTTGGAATACGGCGAGATGGAAGTCGCGGGTGCGTCGCGTGGCAGTGATCAGTTAAAAGTGATCGCACGTTTGCGGCAATGTGGTGCCAGTTTGGCGATTTTGGATGGCGCCTTAGGGCGTAGTCACCATGCCTCACCAGCGATTGCTGACGGCGTGATTCTGGCAACCGGTGCTGCAATCGGCGGCGGTATACAAGACGTGATTCGTAAGACACGTGATCGTCTTGGTATCCTAGGCATTAAACAAGCTGACGATGGCATAAAGGCGCAATGCGAAGCCGTGTTCACACAAGGCGGTGTTGGTATTTGGGATCAACAGGGCAAGACCTTATTCTTAGAAGAAATTGCTACTTTGAATGCTGGCGCGAAGTTGATGGAATTTATCGATGCCGATGTTGGCACGATTGCCGTTAGCGGTGCAGTCGGGCGTCAATTGTGGCGCGCCTTAAGTAGCTTGGCGGAACGTCACCCTACATTGACCGTAGTTGTTGCAGATGGCACGAAATTATTTATAGAAAACACCGATTTATTGATCTTTCAAAAGCTCGGTGCGAAATTAGTCGGGTATCGTGGTATTAATTTGACCGGGATCACTTTGAATCCATTTTCGCCCATGGGTGGCAGTTTTGACGCTGCTGAGTTTTTGGACGTGGCAAAGAATGCCTTCATCGGTTACGACGTATGTGACGTTGTACTAGAAGCGACATCGGACGAAAAAATTAAAGAAACAGGAGAAGCAGCATGAGCCATTTACAACTAGATCAGGCCCAAATCGATCGCGCACGTGATTCAGCGCGCCGCATTGCACGTCAAGTATTTGATGAAATGTCACAGTACACAACCACAACGGTAGAACGTGCGACTTTGCGTTTGCTGGGTATCGACGGCATTGATGAAAATTATGTGCCTTTGCCAAACGTGGTCGTCGATCATTTGCAAGCGCAAAACTTATTGCAACATGGCGCAGCACCGATCGTGGTGGCTGCTATGCAAGAAAATAATATGACAGCGCAAGAAGTGGCTGAGGCAGTGTCTAAAGGCACGCTGACATTAGCTTTGCCAAAAGACGCAGATGCTGCGCGCAAGGCAACCGAAGCGCAAGCGGCGATCATGTGCGAGCGTATCGCCAATCAACGCGCATTCCGTTCCAAGCAGATTGAGACCATGGGCGAAGCACCAACGCCATGGTTGTATCTGATTGTTGCGACCGGCAATATTTATGAAGACGTAGTGCAAGCGCGTGCGGCTGCCGAGCAAGGCGCAGACATTATTGCTGTGATCCGTTCTACTGGTCAAAGTTTGCTCGACTACGTGCCTTACGGCGCAACTACCGAAGGTTTTGGCGGTACTTACGCGACCCAAGAAAACTTCAAATTAATGCGAGCTGCCTTGGATGAAGTCGGTGAAAAACTCGGTCGCTATATTCGCTTGACCAACTATTGCTCAGGTTTGTGTATGCCAGAGATTGCAGCGATGGGTGCGATTGAACGTCTCGATATGATGCTCAATGATTCCATGTACGGCATCATTTTCCGCGACATCAATATGAAGCGTACCTTCATCGATCAATTCTTCTCACGCATGGTCAACGCCTATGCAGGCATTATCATCAATACGGGCGAAGATAATTATTTGACGACAGCTGATGCTTATGAAGCTGCACACACCGTGTTGGCATCACAATTGATTAACGAACAGTTCGCCTATCTGTCCGGCTTGCAGCCAGATCAAATGGGCCTCGGTCATGCATTTGAGATTCATCCAGAATTAGAAAACGGCTTCTTGTGGGAAATGGCACATGCACAATTAGTGCGTCAAGTCTTCCCAGATGCCTCTTTGAAATACATGCCACCAACCAAACACATGACAGGCAATATTTTCAAAGGTCAGGTACAGGATACTTTGTTCAATATCGTCAGCACGGTCACCAATCAAAATATTCACTTACTCGGCATGATGACCGAAGCGATTCATACGCCATTTATTCAAGATCGTTTCTTGGCGATTCAAAACGCGAAATATGTGTTCGGTACCATGAAGGATCTGAATTCTGAAATCGAGTTCAAATCAGGCGGTAAGATAGAAACACGTGCACAAGAAGTTTTAGCAGAAACAGAAAGCATCTTGGCAGAGATAGAAAAAATGGGCTTGTCAGCAGCGATTGGTAAGGGCACCTTTGCAGAGATATCACGCACACCAACAGGCGGTAAAGGTTTGGCTGGTGTGATCAGCAAAGCAGCGGATTACTACAATCCATTCCCACAATTGATGTTGCCAACACAAGTAGCGTAAGGAGAAAAAACATGACAACAATGGCTGATATCAAGAAACCAGAACAATGGGTCAAACCTTACGGCGACACCATGAACGATGGTCGTGTGCAAGTCTCATTTACTTTGCCGGTAGCACTCGATGAAACGTCCAAAGAAGGCGCAAAGCGTCTAGCTTTGTTAATGGGTTTAGAAGAACCCGCAGTCGTACATTGCGAAGACATGGGCAAAGGTTTTAGTTTTTACGTGGTGTATGGTCAGTGCAAACATCAAGTCGACTTGTCTAGCTTCCAAGTGGTGAAGCCAGAATACGAAACGCTCGATAAATATGCGATCGATGCTTTGATCGCCGAGAAAATGGGCCGTCGTATGGTCGTGATCGGCGCTTGTATTGAAACTGATGCGCATACCGTGGGTATTGACGCCATCATGAACATGAAGGGCTACAACGGTCACAAAGGTCTAGAGAGCTATCACGAAGTGCGCGCCATCAATATGGGTGCGCAGGTCGATTCTGAAGAATTGATTGCGCGTGCGATCGAAGAAAAAGCCGACGTGATTTTGGTGTCGCAAGTTGTGACGCAGAAAAATATTCATCTCGATAATTTGACTAAGTTGTCCGATTTGTTAGAAGCCGAAGGCTTGCGTGATAAGGTGATCTTGGTTGTTGGTGGTCCGCGTATTAGTCATGAATTGGCGAAAGAGCTTGGCTACGATGCTGGCTTTGGTACTAAGTCGTATGCAGAAGATGTGGCATCGTTTGCTATTCATGAATGGATTAAGCGTCACGCTGCGTAAGTGAGTTTAAGTTCCCTCTCCCGCAAGCGGGGGAGGGCTAGGGTGAGGGAGATTGAGAGACGAAGTTGCGTGTTTGGAGCAAAATTTAAATTGTTGAATGTTTTGTTTTTCGACAATGTCGTTTGTGATCGCTGAACCACCCTCATCCCCAACCCTTCTCCCGCTTGCGGGAGAAGGGAGCAATGAATCGAATTTAAAAGAGGTAATGATGGAAGATTTATCCAAATACACGAGTTTGATTCGCCTGCGCATGGGTTCGCACGACGCGCACTATGCAGGCGATCTGGTCGATGGCGCGAAGATGTTGAACTTGTTTGGCGATGTCGCGACAGAATTGTTGATCCGTAGTGATGGCGATGAAGGTTTGTTTGTTGCTTACGATAATGTGCAATTTATGGCGCCGGTGTTTGCTGGTGATTATATTGAAGCGACGGGTCGTATTGTTTCTATGGGCAAGACTTCACGTAAGATGGAATTTGAAGCGCGTAAGGTGATTTCTCCTGCGAAGATTGCTGGACAGGTTTCTGCTGCTGATGTGTTGGCTGAGCCTGTTGTGGTTTGTAAGGCTTCTGGGACTTGTGTGGTGCCGGCGGATTTTCAGCGGATTAAGCGCTGATCTGTTTAAGTTGAGTGTGGATTGACGTGGTTTCTTTAGGGTGGGTGTAACTTGCGCTGCTTAGTTTTTTGAGCTTTGATTTGATGTTTTTCGTTGTTTGTCGTTTAGTAGGTCGGGGGTAGCCCGACAGCTAGTTACCTTTTTTGCTTCGCCAAAAAAGGTAACCCAAAAAAGGCGACCACGCTGCCACTGGCCTTCGGCTTCCCAATTGTGCAGGACAAAAAATGGGAA
>JAYVHZ010000562.1:0-3089 GCA_043770645.1 Undibacterium sp.
CAACTGCAATCTCGCCTGATCCGAGATGATGTTCGATTTGGTGCCGGACTGAAAAGAGCCTACGGTAATCACGGCTGGTTCGCGCGGAGCAACTTCACGAGTGACGATGGTTTGCAAGGCCAGCACGATTTGCGCACCGATCACGACTGGATCTTTACCCAAATGCGGATACGCGCCATGTGTACCAATGCCATGCACGGTAATTTCTACGGTGTCCACGCCGGAATAAGGAGAGCCTTCCTCCGCGACGATTTTGCCCGCCTCAGTGCTTGAGTCTACGTGAAAAGCCAAAGCATATTTCGGCTGACCAAAGCGTTTCCAAATTTGGTCTTTCATCATTGCGGCTGCGCCACCGACACGCTCTTCGGCCGGTTGTCCAACCAACATCAAGGTGCCCGACCATTGATTTTTAAGCGCAGCCATTTGTACCGCTGTACCGACAAGGCTAGTGATGTGGACATCATGCCCACAAGCATGCATGACGAATTGGTCTTTACCATCAGGATCTTTTTGCTGCACTTTAGAAGCGTAAGGTAAGGCAGATTTTTCTTCTAAAGGCAAACCATCCATATCAGCGCGTAACATGACTAAAGGACCTGGGCCATTTTTTAACATCGCGACCACACCGGTTTTACCAACACCTTCAGTCACATCAAAACCGGCTGCACGCAACTCTTTTGCGAGACGCGCTGCGGTCTTGGTTTCCATGAATGACAATTCGGGGTTTTGATGAAAGTGTTCGAACAAAGGTTTTAATTGGGCATCGTAGTTTTTCGCGATGGCGAGTTTTAAATCACTGTCAGCAGCAAATGCTGATGTGCTACTCATACCAGCCATGACCAAAGCAATGGCGATAGGACGTAATACCGAACGTAATGTATTGAGCTTAGATATCAATTGTAGTCTCCAGTTAAACAGCAATGGCGCGATAGATTCAGACTCAGATTTAGACTCGGATTCAGACTCAATGCGCCAAGAAAGTAGGACATTCTATTTTGCCCGATTAGAGACTCATACCCAGAATTTAATCGCCTCAAGCTTCAAAATTTGACTGAGATACAACATCAATGACCTGCCATTCGATCTTACTGATCTATAAATATAGCCAGATAGACATAATCACAGCACACGATAAGCAAGCCGATCCAAGCGCACCCGACTTAATCGTTGTAATAGTTGTTTGACTTTAGGTGGATAGTCTTGAAGTTTTTCCAGTTCTTGATAATGTGCGATCACGGTCGTGTGCTGCAAAATATCGCTGAGTTCTTGTCTACGTTGCGGCAGTAGTTCACCGCTTGGATCGGTAAACAACAGAGCGTTTTCCAAATCAAGACGAAAGGCTCGTGGGTTTAAATTATTCCCTGTCACCAAGGTGTACAAATCATCGATCCACAATCCTTTCAAATGATAAGTATTGTCGCCCTCTTTCCAGAGATGAACTTGCAAAGCGCCGCTCTCAATATCGCCTTGATGTGTTTTAGCAAAACGACGTAAATTCATTTCATACAAATATGGCAGGCAACCAATGGCTTTGAATGTTTGCTCTGGTGGTATGTAGAAATCATTGGCGGTCTTATCACCAATGATGATGGCGACTTTTACACCGCGCGCCAAGGCACGATTGACTTCGCGCGTAATCGCTATGGGAAAATTAAAATACGGCGTACAGATCGTAATTTGCTTTTCAGCTGCGGCTAGCAGTTGGCACAAAGTGCGGTTGAGGGAATTATCTTTACCAACACCCACCAAGTTAGTGACACTCAAACCTCTTGCTTGGTTGATGGTGGCAGTGTGATTGAATACATAGGGCGCCTCCTTGAGTTGTTCACGAAAAGCACGGATATCCGACAGAATTTCTTTTGTCGCAGGAACTTCTGGCAGATCCAAACGGCACACCGCCGAGGCACCTAAAAAGTATTGTCGCATCCAGTTCAACATCGAATTTGCCAATGCGGCATTTTGAATGAACCAATACCGATCATGGCGATATTTATCTAACTGATGCAGGTACACATTATTGATACTGGCGCCGCTATAAATCACGGTATCGTCAATCACATGGCCTTTTAAGTGCAAGACGCCAAATAATTCACGAGTCTGTATCGGCACGCCATAAATCGGAATCACAAAATCCTGCTTCTCACTCTGGGTTTGATACCAAGCTGCATTGCCCGCCATTTTTCCTGGCGTTTTCTGCTCCCCAATCAGACCGCGTTGAGCGCGATGCCAATCGACAAAAATCTTAACATCCAACGCGGGCTTGAGGCGCTTGGCGGCATATAAAGCGTCGAGAATTTCCTGACCTGCCTCATCGTGCTGCAAATACAGACTGCAAAGGTAAATGCGGTTTTTTGCATTAGCGATTTGCTGCAATAATGCGCTTCGAAACTGACTCGCACTAGGTAAGATCCGAATAGCATCGATATCAATCGCGATACTGGGCAAATCGCCTAATTGGGTGCTTGGTTTGAATAAACGCATAGAAGATTTGAGGATAGAAAAAAGATGCGGCGATGATACTGCTTATCAACGCAAATTCGACACGATGCCCCAAGAAAATAGAAAATATATTCGACCAAGACTCCCATCCACTTGCGCGAGCGTTCCTCCTGACCCAGCCTGAAAGCACATTGTAAATCTCGGCAAAAGCCTGATTCGTCTATGCTAATATTGGCACTACGACGAAACAACGATACACGCTAATGACAAGCTTCACGATTAATGGATTAGACAAGGAAGGGATCGATGAGCTAATGTCGATCGCCAACATGCGCAAATTTTCACGCCATGCGATTATCGTCAGTGAAGGTGATGATTCAAATAGTGTCTACTTTATTGTGACTGGAAGTGTGAAAGTATTCTTGTCCGATGACGACGGCAATGAAGTCGTTATTGCCACGCTCAAAGCGAATGACTACTTCGGTGAAATGGCATTGGAAGAGGGATATCGATCGGCTTCAGTGATGGCATTGGAACCTGTGTCCTTAGCCATCGTTGGGATAGCTGAATTCAAGAATTTTTTGGTCTCGCATCCTGATTTCATTTTTTCTTTGTTGTCCAAGCTGATTCGACGCACGCGCGTGGTTACC
>JAYVHZ010000563.1:0-16419 GCA_043770645.1 Undibacterium sp.
TGATACCGCAGTGGTGTGGTTACAAGCGATTTTGCGCTGTGGTACTTATTGATCGAGGTTAATCATGTTAATTAATAAAACTAGTTTGTCGACATTGACTGTATATAGCCTTGTCTTAGCGCAAATTCTACTGCCCCTGCCTGCTTTCGGCGCTATTTCCAATTTACCGCCGTTGGTGAAAGCGAACGTGCCGCCAAACGTCTTCTACACGCTCGATGACTCCGGATCGATGATGTTTGAGGTGATGCCAGATTCAGTAACACCGACGGGTAATGCGGCTTTAGATGGTAGCCGAAAGGATGTGTTTCTCTATTGTGGTGATGCCTGTTGGACTGTCCGTACTTTCCCAAGTCCAGCTAACGTCTATAACGTGAGCGGTAATGGCGACTATAGCAGCGCACTTCAGGCTGTAGTTGGTTTCTCCGATAACATTACTGTGGCACGCTTCCGATCTTCGGAGGTTAATAAAATCTATTACGATCCGAAAATTCGCTATGAACCTTGGATTGATGTGGCGAGTGTCACCACTGCCGACCCTTATGGCAATCCCATGCCAAACGCTGATCCAAACGCCGCAAAATTTAATCCCGTGACCACAAGTGGAATGAGTACGGCGACGATTAAACTGGATGCTGAGCAGTCACGAAGTTTGTTTTCGGGCATCTCTTGGTTGAATGATGGCGCAAATAATATAACTACAACTCCGACGTGGACTGTGAATGGCGTTTCTGGAAAAACGACATTTTATCCTGCAACCTATTTTCAATATAATCCCGATAATCTGCCGAGCTGTACAAGTTCACAATTAAGTTGTTTTAAACGCATTGAGATTAAAAGTGGAATGACCTTGACCACCAAAGCCCCTGCCCGAACTGATTGCGCAGCTGCGACTTGCACCTATAACGAAGAAATCATTAATTTCGCTAACTGGTTTCAGTATTATCGCTCACGCATCCTGACAGCGCGCGCAGGTAGTGGCCGCGCTTTTGCGAATCAATTACCGACACTGAGAGTTGGATTTGGTACGATCAATAATGCAGGAACAAAATTGTTAAACGTGTCAAACAATTTTGTTCCTGCCGAAAAACAGACTTTCCTCAAGACGCTTTATGAGCACAGAATCCCGAAGTTGGGAACACCTTTGCGAAAAGCGGTGGATGATGTAGGCCAGTATTTTAGAGATGCGACCATTAATGGTCCTTGGCAGACCATCCGCGGCTCGGGTAGCGTAGCAGATCAACTCAGTTGTAGGCAAAATTACAATATTTTAATGACCGATGGCTATTGGAACGGAGATGGTGCGGCAAGTGCTAGATCAGGTAATTGGGATAATACTGATGGTACTGAGAAAACCTCACACACTGGTAAGAAATATACTTACAAAGCATCGTTTCCATACAAGGACACTGAACCCAATACTTTAGCTGATATTGCTTTTTATTATTGGGTAAATGATTTGCGTTCGGCGGATTGGACATCTGCAGCGAAGAAAAATGTTCCTGAACCTCGCGATGGGAGTAATCCCGCTTTTTGGCAACACTTAGTCCAATACACGGTTGGTTTTGGGGTGAAAGGAAGTCTCAATCCTGCAACGGATCTGCCTGCTTTGACTACGGGAAGTAAAACATGGCCGACTGCATCCACAAATCAAGTCGATGACTTATGGCACGCTGCTCTTAATTCACGGGGTAAATTTTTCAACGCCGGTAATCCAAGAGAATTTTCTGACGCCTTAGATTCAGCGCTCAATGAGATTGCTGAACGCTCGGGCGACGCGGCGGCCGTGGCAACTTCCAAAAACACCTTGGAAGCCGGTTTGAAACTTTACACGTCCACCTATCAAACCGCCGACTGGTCCGGACGTCTGGAACAAAAGTCAGTGAACGAAATCACAGGCGCGATCATTAGCCCTAACGATTGGGACACGAATAATAAAATCGGCACTCCCGGTTCGAGAAAGATCTTTACGACCAGTGCGACGGGTAAGGGCGGAGTCGCTTTTACTTTTGGTAATTTGAGTAGTGCCGACCAAACTATATTTACCAACGCTGCGGGAGCGTATGCACCAAGCTTTATCGTGGATGGTAATGACATTGCTCAGTATATTCGGGGTGAACGAACTAAAGAATCAAAACCTTTCCGTACCCGTAAGGTCTTGCTTGGCGACTTGGTGAACTCGGATCCTCAATATGTCAAAGAAGGTAAAGAAGCCAGCTATAGTTTTTTACCAACAGGATTCATAGGTAAAACAACCTATACGAGTTACTTTAGGAAAAATCGAGCTGAACGTGCCGCGACGGTTTACGTCGGAAGTAACGACGGTATGTTGCATGCATTTAACGCAACTGCCGACCCCGTCGAGGGTGGTACAGAAAGATTTGCTTTTATTCCAAAAGCCGTCGTACCGAATCTTCCTGAGTTGGCAAAACCAAATTATGTTCATCGCTTTTTCGTAGATGGTACCCCGAGCATAGGCGATGCTGCAATTGGGACAAATGTCGATGCGCCTTGGAAAACGATCTTGGTTGGTACGACAGGGGCAGGCGCTAAATCGGTTTTTGCATTGGATGTCACCGATCCAACTGCATTTGATGCTACGAAAGTGCTATGGGAGATAAATGCGACAACGCCATCGGTGGACAATGACTTGGGATTTACCATCGGCACCGCACAGATTGGCGTGATGCGTGATGGACGCTGGGTAGCGGTATTTGGCAATGGCTACGATAGTGTCAGTCAAAAAGCATTTTTGTATGTTGTTGAGTTAAAGACTGGGATCATCATGAAAGTTGATACTGGTGTGGGCAGTTCTAGCGCACCCAACGGTTTGGCAACACCAAAGCTGCTTCTTGATGCCAATTCGACCATCCAGGCAGCTTACGCTGGTGATCGCCAAGGAAATCTTTGGAAATTTGATTTTGTGACGACCGGGACATCGCCATCTTTAGTGACAACGCCAACGTTAGCGTTGGCGGAGCCTTTATTTCAGGCGATAGATTCCTCTCGCAAGCAACCAATTACAACGCAGCCACAGCTGATGCCTCATCCAGACGGCGGCAATGTGGTGGTTTTCGGAACGGGTAAGATCTTTGAGGATACCGATGCCGCGACGGTTGATAAAGAAACGATTTATGGTATTTGGGATAAGAGTCCAAGCGCGAAGGTTTTAAAAACTCAACTGGTTCAGCAAACCTTAGCGGCGAGTGGTATTTACTATACTTTATCGAAGAACACGATCGATTGGGCAACGAAACGTGGCTGGTACATTACCTTGGATGTCAAAAATGGTGAGAGGGTCGTAACCGATCCAATCGTGCTGGAAGATCAGGTGTTTATTACGACTTTAATTCCAGGAAATAGTGCAGATCTTTGTGTGATTGATGCCAAGTCAACGACTCTGCAATTTAGTCCTTTGGTCGGTGGTGCTTTACCCTACAAGGTGTTTCCTGAGGTGACAACAATAGTTAGTGGCGTTCAATCCAGCGCGACCTTTGGGACGACTCTTATTCGTTTGGGAAATCGTAAGGTAAAAGTGGTGCAAGCTGATACCTTGACTGGAAACATTATAAATAAGACTGATGCCCCCCTCTCAGAAGCGATTCCGACAGCAAGGTTGTGGCGCCAGCTGATTGGACGCCCATAATCTATGCAGCACATACAGCTTTTGAAAAGGAATAATGATGAAATTACCGTTAGTTAAAATGTCCGGCGGGTTTACCTTAGTTGAATTGATGGTGACTGTGGTAATTCTCGCCATCATTAGCGCGATTGCTTATCCCAGCTATCGTGACAATGTCAATCGTAGTAAGAGGGCAGATGCTCGTGCCTTGTTATTGGAGAATGCTCAGTTTATGGAACGGTTTTTTACTGAAAATAATTCCTACTCGCAATCGAATGCGGCAGTGCCAGTTGCACCGGTATTGCCTAACTTGGTGTCGCCAAGAGGGGCAACCGGTACCAATGTCAATTACACTATTTCTTTTAGGGCGATCCCCGCTTTGGCACAAACGACGTTTGCGATTCAAGCTGTTCCAGTGAATTCAATGTCGACAGATAGTTGCGGGACGTTTACACTCAATAATCTCGGTCAAAGAGGAACAGTGGGTCACTCTGGTGTAATGACTTCAGAAACATGTTGGACTAAGTAAGACAGCAGCAAGGCAAGATCTCGAAAGTCACGGTTTTGATATTGAAAATAGCGAAAACTTTTTTTGAAGTTGTCGCTATTTCTTTTTAACCTCTTGTATAGCCTCCACAAATTCAGACACATCTTCAAAACTTTTGTAGACCGACGCAAAGCGAATATAGGCAATTTTGTCCAAGCGCTTGAGTTCTCGCATTACCAATTCCCCAAGATGCCCCGAAATAACTTCGCGTTCTCCACTTGCTAAGAGTTTTTCTTCGATGCGTTGAATTGCGGTGTCCACAGCCTCCGCAGAAACCGGCCGTTTTCGTAACGCCAACATCAAGCTTGCGCGTAATTTAGACGATTCATATTCCGAGCGACTGCCATTTTTCTTGACGATGACTGGCATCGCTAATTCAATTCGTTCATAAGTAGTAAAGCGCTTGTCGCAGCCAGCGCAACGACGACGGCGTCTGATGCTGTCGCCTTCTTCGGAAATTCGAGTGTCAATGACTTGGGTGTCACCGTGATGGCAGTAGGGGCACTTCATGTGTTGTCTCCGATCTGTACTTGATCAGTTTGCTTATCTATCGGTTTGTTCTTGTAATATTTTTTGATTTCGAAAGGTGATGGCATTGTTGGAAATCACCTACGTGTAGTGTTGATGCGGAGTTGATTATGCTTAAATTGAGGCGAGTTTTGTGAAATTTAATGCTTAAGTGTAAAAAAAGCCACTTTTGACAGTGGCTTTTTTGAAATTACCTGACTTAGTTACCGTACACAGGGAAGGCGGAGGTCAATTTTTTAACTTCCGCTTTAACGCGTTCGATAGTTGCATTGTCATTTGGATTGTCTAAAACATCTGCTACTAAATGGCCAATCTTGATCGCTTCAGCTTCTTTGAAACCACGTGTGGTCAAAGCTGGGCTTCCTAGACGAATACCAGATGTGACGAATGGTTTTTCTGGATCGTTTGGAATCGAGTTCTTATTGCAAGTAATATGTGCAGATCCCAAAACGGCCTCTGCTGCCTTACCGGTGATGTTTTTGGAGCGCAAATCGACCAACATCACGTGTGATTCAGTGCGACCAGAGATGATGCGTAAACCACGCTCGATCAAAGTTTTTGCCAATGCATCGGCGTTTTTGACGACTTGTTCTTGGTAAATTTTAAATTCTGGATTCAAAGCTTCTTTGAATGCGACTGCTTTACCAGCGATCACGTGCATCAACGGGCCACCTTGTATGCCTGGAAAAATCGCAGAATTGATGATCTTTTCGTACTCAGCTTTCATCAAGATGATGCCGCCACGTGGGCCACGCAAAGACTTGTGTGTTGTTGATGTCACGAAGTCCGCAAATGGAACTGGATTTGGATAGACGCCTGCAGCGATCAAGCCAGCATAGTGCGCCATATCGACCATGAAATAGGCGCCAACTTCTTTGGCGATTTTTGAGAAACGTTCGAAATCAATACGCAATGAATAGGCAGAGGCGCCAGCGATGATCAGTTTTGGCTTGCTTTCACGTGCCAGACGTTCCATGGCTTCGTAGTCGATTTCTTCTTTGTCATTCAAACCATATGACACCACGTTGAACCACTTGCCAGACATATTTAATGGCATACCATGAGTTAAGTGGCCGCCTTCAGCTAAGGACATACCCATGATGGTGTCGCCTGGTTTCAATACCGCGAAAAATACGCCTTGATTCGCTTGTGAACCGGAATTTGGTTGTACGTTAGCCGCTTCTGCACCGAAAATTTGTTTCAAACGGTCAATCGCTAATTGCTCAACCACGTCAACGTGTTCGCAACCGCCGTAGTAGCGTTTTCCTGGATAGCCTTCAGCATATTTGTTAGTCAGTTGGGAGCCTTGCGCCTCCATGACGGCTGGTGAAGTATAGTTTTCGGAGGCGATCAACTCGATGTGTTCTTGTTGACGGACGTCTTCGGCTTGAATCGCGGCGAGCAATTCAGGATCGATATTAGCTAGAGTGTGATTCTTGGAGAACATGGGTTTCCTGTAGAAAAAAGCGTGAAAAATGAAAAATTTGATTGGGACTGATCTGTAAAAATGCGCAAACTTGTGGATACAAGTCCCAATCACTTTTACCATCGGGATACCCAGGCGTACGGCCAGAATCGACATCTTTGACTCTGCAAATCTCACGCTTCACGATGGAACTCCATCTTCTGTAGCTGCCTTTGGATAAAAAACTGCTGCATTTTTCGCCAGTTGCGTGAGACAAAATGGTGCCCGAATTTTACGTCAATAGGGGTGTTTCGGCAAGTTGCGTAAAGGTAAATACAGCTTTCAGATGCAGTGGAAATAGCTAGTCAAAACAAACACTTCATAACTGGCGATACGGTCAAGATCTAGTCCAGATCTCATTCTTGCGGAAGAAATTGGCATATGCATGTTCATGAGATTTGGTTTGTAAGGCCGTGATTCCTACTTTGGTAAAAAGTGAAGTGATAATAAAACAATGAACAAAAATGGTCTTTGGATCGATTTTGAAGAGAAACTATATGATCGTATTCAGGATGCTATGCCTTAGGACAAAACTCGGTGCGTTAAAAAGCTTTAAAATGACGCTTTACGATGTGTTCAAAAAAGGGTTTTACTATGTTGGTGTTGATTACAGGAGCAAGTTCTGGATTTGGTGAGGCAATGGCAGCTAAGTTCATACAGCAAGGACATCGTGTGATTGCCGCGGCACGTCGTATTGATCGTTTGCAGCAACTGCAAGCGGCACTTGGGAGCGCATTGTTGCCCGTCGAATTAGATGTCACCGATAAAGTGTCGATTGCGACGATGTTGGAAAATTTACCAACAGAATGGCGCGATATTGACATCTTGGTCAATAACGCTGGCTTGGCATTAGGCGTTGCGCCAGCCCAAAATGCCAGCCTCGATGACTGGGAAACCATGATTGACACCAATAATAAAGGTTTGGTGCGTATGACGCACGCTCTTCTACCGCATTTTATTGCACGTAAAAACGGCCTGATTCTGAATATTGGCTCGATCGCTGGCTCTACTGCCTATCCGGGCGGCAATGTTTATGGCGCCACTAAAGCTTTTGTTGATCAATTTACCTTGAACTTGCGTGCTGATTTAATCGGAACGGGCGTGCGAGCAACGAATATCGCGCCTGGTTTATGCGGAGGCACCGAATTTTCCAATGTGCGATTAAAGGGAGATGATGCGGCTGCGGCTAAAGTCTATCAGGGCACTCAGCCATTAACCGCGGAAGATATTGCAGAGACTGCTTATTGGATAGCGAGTTTGCCTGCTCACGTTAATATTAATTACATAGAGATGATGCCGATGTGCCAAGGCTTTGGTCCCTTAGCAATTCAACGCACGTAGTTCGATTTTTAGAGAAAAACACGGATGACAACAACATTTAATTGGGCAGTGCGGGTCTACTACGAAGACACCGACGCTGGCGGGATCGTATATTACGCGAACTATCTTCGGTATTTTGAGCGTGCCAGAACCGAATGGTTGCGTGAGATAGGCGTCGATCAAAATCATATGCGAGCACAATATAATGCCGTCTTTGTCGTCAAAGCGACGGCAGTCGAGTATCATGCGTCCGCAAGGCTTGATGATGAACTTCGTGTCACGTCCGTGGTCGAAAAGACAGGGCGTGCTTCTATTGTTTTTGCACAGGAAGTTTGGTCTGCTGATCGTCTATTGACGACGGCGAAAGTGACCATTTGCTGTGTAGACATAGAAAAGTGGCGTTCCACTCCCATTCCCACTTCGGTACTAAAGCGAATTAATCCTGCGTTATTTGCGGACTCGGAGTAGTTTTGTAGCTAACTCAAGTAAAAAACAGCAAGCGCTTGACCATCAATGATGACAGGCGTTTGTATTTTCGATTTTAATGTTTTACAAAAATAATCATGACCGTTAATCACGACCTTTCTTTTTCTGCACTGATTTTAAATGCATCGCCATTGGTACAAATTGTGATGGTGATTCTGTTGCTGGTTTCAGTGATGAGCTGGAACTATATCTTCAGCAAAATGTTTGCAATCAAAAAAGCCCGAGCGCAAACCGAACAGTTTGAGAAACAGTTTTGGGCTGGTGGCAACCTAGTTGAGTTGTATCAACAAGCGGTGGCGAATCATCGCGGTAGTCGCGATAAAACGGGTGCTTTAGAAAGAATCTTTGAAGCGGGTATGAATGAGTACCATAAAGTGAAAGCAGCAAATAAAGCGAGCTTGGATGCGAGTGCGATGTTAGATGGTGCGCGTCGTGCTATGCGTGCTTCGTATCAAAGAGAAATGGATCATCTTGAATCACACTTATCTTTCCTTGCTTCGGTTGGTTCGGTTTCGCCTTATATTGGTTTGTTAGGTACGGTCTGGGGGATCATGAATTCATTTCGCGGGCTGGCGAATGTGCAGCAAGCAACTTTAAGTGCAGTTGCGCCTGGGATTGCTGAGGCTTTGATTGCGACCGCGATCGGTTTGTTTGCAGCGATTCCGGCAGTATTGGCATATAACCGCTATTCACACGATATCGATCGTTTGGCGATTCGTTTCGAAACTTTTATTGAAGAGTTCTCGAACATTTTGCAGAGACAATCACGTTAAGCAAGCTTGAGTTAATTGATGAGTTCTCTTCGTGGCGAACGTAAACGCAAATTTAAAGCAGAGATCAACGTGGTGCCGTATATCGACGTCATGTTGGTGCTGTTGGTGATTTTTATGGTGGCAGCACCATTGACTAATCCGAACGTGATTAATTTGCCGACGGCGGGTCAATCCACCAAGCCGCCCTCAGATTTTATTGAGATCACTTTGAGCCCTGATGTCTCTGCGACGATAGGCATTACAACGCGTGGAAGTAGTAACGGCAATAGTAAACAAGAAGCGAAAGAAAGCGGATTGGATCGCAAGCAATTGCTGCAAAAATTGCGCGAATATCACCAAGCCAAGCCTGAATTATCGGTCTTGGTTTCGGGCGATAAGGATATTAAATACGATGAAGTCATCCAAGTGATTTCAGAAGCGAAGAAGTTAGGCATACAACGTGTGGGGCTCGCTACTAAGTAGTGTGTTGGTATGACTCATAATTTAGAGCGAGAATCTAAACACCTGAGATGCGCCGTGGTGTTGTCACTATTGTCGCTTACAGTCGGTGCCGACGTGGGGGCGCAATCGCAAGCAATTGTGCTCGAACAGTCGGCGTCACAAACGCAAATGGTGGCTGCTGACGCGCCAAAAGTAGATGGAATTTTTGCCCGATATTACCTTGGAGATTTGAGATCATCACTCTCCAATTTATTGGAGGAGCACATTCCGGTTCTATCTAGTAACGCAGAACCGCAAATTCCAACCCCGAGCTTCTTGCGTAAGTTACAGCACGATATTGGCGAGATACTTGCGACCGAGGGCTACTTTTCTCCACAAATTCAATTTGATAAAAATACCGACAGTACCCGTATCGCTATTCAAGTCGATCCTGGCTTGCGCACTGCAATTAAGTCGGTAAATATTAATTTGACTGGCGCTTTGTTATCTGCAGTCGAAGCGGGTGACAGCGAGGCAATTGCACGTCGCGATCAGTTGGTAAAGGAATGGGGTTTGTCTCAGGGTGACCCATTCCGGCAAGATGATTGGAGTCGAGCTAAAACCATGTTGATGGAGAATTTGCGTTCCTACCGTTACGCAGGTGCGACTTTGGTTGATAGTCGTGCCAATATTGATGCCGAGACGCATTCGGCGACTCTTGAATTAGATGTCGATAGTGGTGCTGCTTTTGTCGTTGGCGATTTGATGGTGACGGGATTGGAGCGCTACCCTTTATGGTTGATCGATCGCTTTAATCCGCCAAAGAAAGGCGATGTCTACTTTAGCGCCCGACTCCTTGAGTTTCAACGGGCTCTACAGAATTCAGCCTATTTTTCAACCGTAGCATTTAACATCGATACCGACAGTACCAAGGCGGATGCGTTGCCGGTTGAGGTATCGCTGGTTGAAAGACAGACGCGAGATTTTGGCATTGGTACTGGTTTTAGTACAAGCACTGGTTTCAGAACAGAAGTCAGCTATCGGGATAGGAATTTTTTTGGACGTGTTTGGGATTTACGTTCTGCCGTGCGCTTGGAGCAAAAACGTCAGTTGTCTTATGCCGATGTGTATTTGCCACCCAATGACAATAATCGGCTTGATTCCTTTGGGGTCTTATTTGACCGTTCAAATTTAGAAGGTGTTTTGCAAACGCGCTCTGCAGTCGGCGTGAAACGTAGCATCACACATGGCACGGTTGAGCAACGCTTAGGACTTAACTACACGCAAGAGAAAGTCGTGCAGAATGAAAACAATGCATTAGAACTTGAGCGTAAGAGTCGTGCTCTGGTTGCCAGCATAGGCTGGACTTGGCGTGATGTTGATGATGTGTTCGCACCGCGCAAAGGGCAAAGAGCGCAACTTGATTTTGCTTTGTCGGATAAAGCGATTATTTCTGACCAGCGCTTTATTCGAATGTATGGGAAATATCAATACTGGTGGCCAGTAGCGCAGCGCGACAACCTTTTGTTACGAGCTGAATTTGGTAAAGTTTTTAGTCCTAGTGTGGATGGCATTCCGGAAGATTATTTATTTCGAACTGGTGGTAGTACTTCGGTGCGTGGCTATGCGTTTCAAAGTTTAGGGGTTGTCAATGGCGAGGCGACTATTGGTGGTCGTATGATGGCGGCTGCGAGTCTTGAATATGTTCATTGGCGTAGCGAGACCTTGGGGATGGCTGCGTTTGTTGATGTCGGTGATGCCGCCAGAAACTGGCGCGAATTTAAAGTGAAACAAGGTTGGGGTGTAGGTGCTAGGATCAAAACACCAGCTGGACCTATCGCTTTGGACTTAGCCTACGGAAAAGAAGTCAAAAAAATCCGCTTAGATTTTTCTATTGCAATCGCATTTTAATCAACAAGTTTCTATCACATCTATCATTGAGAATGCCCGATCAAGATCAATCAATGTCGCAGCAAGATGATGGTTCGCCTGCAGCACTTGTGCATGTTGGCGTTCCTGTGGAAACGCGAACAAAGAGACCGAAGCGTAAGCTGCTGTTGAGTTTTGGTGTCGTGATTCTGGTGTGTGTGCTAATGCTTGTTTGGATCATGCAAACGCAGGTCGGAAGTCGTTTTTTTCTGCAAAGCTTAGGCAATAATTTGAGTGGCGGACGTATCTCTGTGGGTGAAGTCCACGGGCGATTGGCAGATCAGTTGCAAATCGATGAAATAGTTTATCGTGATGCGCAGGAAAAAATTAGCTTAAGTGGCGTGCAATTGATCTGGCAGCCTTGGTCACTGATACGTGGGCATGTCGATATCTCAGTCTTAACTATTTCTACGCTACGGGTTGCAAGCGTACCTACTAACAAAGTCGCAAGCATGCCTGCGAATTTGCAATTGCCAGTACCAACCACCATCAAGCAAGTGGCGATTGGGCGTATCGTATTGAGTGAATTATCCCCAGATGGGCAAGAATTAAAACCAATCGAACTGAAATCTATCGTTGGTAGTTTGAAGTTGAGCGGTAGTGAACATCAAATTACAGTGAAACTTGATTCTGCTTGGGGCGGTGTACACTTGCAAAGTCAAACGCAAACTAGTCGTCCTTTTCAAACTACAGGCGAATTTACTTATCAGGGACAAGTTAAAGAAGATCTGCCTAAGGTACTTATTCAGGGATCCTTGAGTGGTTCCTTGCAGGATTTGTTGGTGCAAGCAACCTCGGTGGCGAAATCAAGAGACGGAATATTAGCGGATCCTAAGCAGTTGGTTAGCGCAGATATGCAGGTGCGTCTGGCACCATTTTCTAGCGATCCCTTACGCGCAATTGCGCTTAAAGTCTCCAAGCTGAATCCTCAGTGGATCCATCAACAAGCCCCTTCGGCGATGTTGGAAATCGACGTCAACTTGCAGCCCGGCGCATCGCCCGCGACCTTAAAAAATGCAGAAAAATTAGCAGGGACTGGTTTGTCCGGTGACATCCGCATTCGTAATAGCGCACCGCAAACACTAGACAAACACGGCTTACCATTCAAGTCTTTAGAGTCAAAAATTGATTGGCAAGGCGAGCTGTTGACGCTTGGTAAAACTAAAATTGAGTTATTGGCAGGTAGCATCCTTGCTGATAGTAAGCTGCAGTTTCGTAAAGCTAAGTTGCCTCTGATGGATGCGAGATTAAGTTTAAAAGAACTCAATCTTGCACAACTAGATAGTCGCTTGCGTCAAAGTCGGATTCAAGGTGCAATGCAATTGCAAGCCAAAGAGCAGCAACGCTTAGATTTTCAGGCTCAGTTGAAAGAGCCGAGGGCGAGTTTAGATGCCGACGCTAGTTTTCTTTTAAATCGTGCTGGCACTAGTGGTTTGTTGCAATTAAAACGCTTCGAATTGCAAGCGGAGCAAGCACGTTTAAGTGGGAATGCTGAAGTCAACTTCGAGGGCAATCAGGCCTTTATGTTGCAAGCAAAGATGACGCAATTTGATCCTGCGCATTGGTGGTTGGCGCCATCTGGTAAGCTCAATGGTGAAGTGAATCTGATTGGAACCATGGCCGGTAAACCTACCGTAAAAATGCAGTTGTCAGGATTGTTTGGAGAGCTATCTGGTCAACAATTTTCAGCTAGCGGCCAAGCCGAATGGCAGCAAGCAACTTCATTAAAGCTTGATCAGTTTGTGGCGCAGTGGGGCGCAAATAAATTGTCTGCAAACGGTGTTCTTGGCGCTACGCAAAATCAATTGCAAGTGAATTTGCAAGCCGATGATTTGGCATTGTTTGAGTCTTTGACAGGTTTCTCGCTCACAGGTACTGCGCGTCTTAATGGTGTGGTCAGTGGTAAATTAGATGCATTGGCTGCGACCGTTAATCTGCATGCGGAAGATCTACGATCCGCGCGCGGTTTCGCTATCGCACAGTTGGATGGTGACTTGCAATTAGGTGCAGACGCAAATGATCCTTTGACATTGCAACTTTTAGCCAAGGGAGTTAATAGTGCCGGTATTGCCTTGAGCCCGACGGAAAAAAACAATCGTGGTTTACCGATCGAAAAGCGTAAAACTTTGTTGGATCAACTGCAAGTGTCGATCAATGGCACGCGTAGCAATCATAAGATAGCCGCAAATGCACAGTTTGAAAAAATGCAGCAAGTAGTCCTTGTTGCGCAAGGTGGTATCACGCAAATTCCATCGGCACGGGATCAACGCGTAGTCAGTATTGAAGAGGGAAGTGCGTGGAGTGGACAACTAGAGCAATTGAAGGTGAGCGGCTTTGGCAATAAAATTTCATCCCAAATGCCGATGGACGACATGGTTTTACAAGCACCTATGACTTTGGGTCTCAGTGGCAAGAAAATTAATGTTGGTAGCACACGATTGGTAGGTGGTTTTGGGAAGTTGGCGCTTGATTATCTTGAATGGACTCCGCGGTCTATAAGTTCTAAAGCAAAATGGGATGAATTTCCGGTGATGGAGATCGTAAAATCGATTCGGCCTCAAGAGAATATACAAGGCGACTTACGCTTGGGACTACATTGGGATTTGCAGTTGAAAGACAATGTACGCGGGGAATTGAATATCCAACGTCAAAGTGGTGATTTATCAGTCCAAGATGCTGACGGTACTGGACAGCCAATGGCACTCGGCTTGAGTGATTTACAAATGCAGTTGCAAGCTGGTGGGTTAATTGCTGGTAGTGATGCAGAACGAATCAGAGTGCAGTTGAATGGGCTTGGTACACGTCTGGGACAATGGAAAGCCAAATTTGAGACGCAAATTCATAAGGTGAATGATAAGTGGACATTGCATTCTGAGGCACCAGTCAACGGCGAGCTACACGCCACGACTTCGGAATTACAGTGGCTGGCCGGCCAGGTCAGTTCCGATTTTGCAGTGAAAGGTACACTCAAGCTGGATGCCAATTTCGGCGGGAAATTTTCAAAGCCAACTTACCAAGCAACTCTGGAAGGGCGTGGTTTAGAGCTCGCCTTTGCTTCTGAAGGCCTGTTGTTTCCGAATGGCGAGCTACGAGCGCAATTGAATCAAGATATTCTTAAATTAGAGTTGTTGAAGTTCTCTAATACAATCAACTTTGTCCCCAAGCTTGAACAATTGCAAGATGTGAACTGGATTGGTCGGGAAGGTATTTTTAGTGCGATTGGTGAGGTTAATTGGCGCACCCAGACTGGCGCGATACAGGCAGATTGGAAAAATTTCCCACTCTTGCAGAGAAAAGATCGCTGGTTGGTGGTGAGTGGTCAGGCGAGTATTACGCAAGTCGATAGTGTCTGGGCTTTGATAGGGCAATTGCGAGCGGATGCCGCTTACTTCAAATTACCCAAATTGCCGCCGCCAAGCTTGTCCAGCGATGTGTTGGTTTCTAAAGGCATCAAATTAATTGATGAAGACATTGCCCTGGATGAAGGCAAAAAAGGCTTGAAGACAAAACTCGATCTGCAGATTGATATGGGGCCTCGTTTTGTTTTTGTCGGACGTGGTTTGGACACGGCATTGGCCGGCACTTTACGCTTGCGTAGTAACAATGGCTCACCGGTACATGCCAGTGGGTCCATCACTACTAATGGCGGGCAATATGAAGGTTATGGACAGCAGTTGGAAATTGAACGTGGTATTTTGAATTTTCAAGGCGCACCAAGCAATCCTGCACTAAATATACGTGCACTACGTAAAGGTTTGGCGGTCGAAGCCGGGGTAGATGTGACAGGAACGGTGGCGAATCCTCAAGTCCGTTTGGTGTCAGAGCCGAATGTGCCGGATAGTGAAAAAATCTCTTGGTTAGTTTTGGGACGGGAGTCCGATCAGGTCGGTACCGCCGATGCCTCCTTGTTATTATCTGCAGCGGGCGCGATTTTTGGCAATGATGGTAGCCGGAATATCCCGCGTGAATTAGTGCAAGGTCTGGGTTTTGATGAGTTTTCGATAGGGCCGGCTGAAAATGGGGGGGCTTCGAAGTTGCCGGGTCAAACTGTCGCTGGCGCGATATCGGTGGGTGCCTCATCGAATGATAAGGTTGTAACTATTGGCAAACGTTTAAAGCCAGGTTTGGTGCTGTCCTTCGAGCGCGGTTTATCTGATGCCAGTGGTGCGATGAAAATCAGTTGGCAGTTGTCCCAGCGTGTACGGCTAATTGGACGTTCTGGTACCGATAATTCGGCGGATGTGAAGTACAGTTTTTCTTTTAATTAGATTTTCTTATGGTAGTTAGCGGATGGTTGAATGGTAAAGTCCGTTTATAATCACGCGCACGCTTTAGTCGTAGTTAGTGGATATTAGTGGATAGATTTGTCGTCAAAAATTAATGAATGATTTTACTTATAACGCAGTAGCAAAAATGAGCGCCTCAGATGGTATGCAATGGCAGTCGCTGCTTTTGGCGGGCTTGGTGCATTTGGCGTTGCTAGCTTTTCTGGTGATTGGCGTGCAATGGCAGAGCAGTGAGACGGTCGCGGTGGAAGCGGAACTGTGGGATCTGACCACACGAGAAGCTGCACCATTGCCGATAGAGCCGGAGTTGCCTAAAGAAGATCCACAACCCATTGTAGAACCACCCAAAGAAATAGAAAAACCGATTGAGCAAGAAGACCCTCAGATAGCGATTGCGCAAGAGAAAAAACGTAAAAAATTAGAAAAAGAAAAACAAGACGAGCTGAAAAAAGTAGAGCTGAAAAAAGCAGAGCTTGAGTTAGCCAAGAAAAAAGAAGCGGAAGATAAGAAACGCATGGCGAAAGAAAAAGCTGCGCAAGATAAAATTTTTGAAGAAAACATGCGTCGTTTAGATGGTCAAGTTGTCAAATCGGGATCGGGCGGTTTCGGTGATGCATTGAAATCGACTGGCATTAACCGTGGAGATCCTAGTTACAATGCGAAAGTCGCAGCAAAAGTTAAATCGAATACGATTTATGTGGTTAGCGATAATTCCTCGAGTAACCCGACAGTAGAATTTGTCATTCAGTTATTTCCTGATGGTTCCTTAAAAGGGCCGATTAAGAAAATGAAATCCTCAGGGATATTAGCGTTTGATGATGCGGTAGCAAAAGCAATTGAAAAGTCACAACCTTTTCCACGTGATAAGTCTGGTGAAGTACCTGGCAGTTTAAATTTAGTTCACAGAATGAAAGATTAATCTTTGATGAAAAAGCCTTCACTATTTAAAGCCCTGATTGCAGGCATGTTTACCTTGATGTGTAGCCTGACGCAGGCTCAGATGCGGGTGGAAATTTCGGGTGTTGGGTCCAATCAAATTCCGATCG
>JAYVHZ010000564.1:0-6910 GCA_043770645.1 Undibacterium sp.
GTTTTAGATCAAATGGCCCGCTCGACATGCGTATGGATACGACCCGTGGAATTTCAGCGGCAGAGTGGCTGGCTACGGCAGATGAAGACATCATCGGAAAGGTAATAAAAAATTATGGGGAAGAACGGTTTGCTTTTCAGATTGCAAAGGCGATTGTTGCTCGCAGGGCGAGCGAGTCCATTTCAAGTACTCGGCAGCTTGCCGAACTCGTCGCACACGCCGTCAAAACTCGCGAGAAGGGCAAAGACCCGGCAACTCGCACCTTTCAAGCTATACGGATTTTCATCAATAAAGAGCTTGAAGACCTCGAGATCGGTTTAGCCGCTGCATACGACTGCCTAGCACCGGATGCAAGGATGGCGGTGATCAGCTTTCATTCATTGGAAGATCGTATCGCTAAACAATTTTTTGCCTCCAAAGTTAAAGTGGCGCAACCGGATCGACGCTTGCCGATTCGTGATGTCGATTTGCCAAAACCTCTGATGCGTTTGATTTCACGCATGAAGCCGACTGAACAAGAAGTTCTACGTAATCCCCGTGCCCGCTCGGCGATCATGCGTGTTGCCCAACGCATTGGAACTATTTGATGAGTACGCGCTTGAACTTATTGCTGGGCTTACTGTTGGTGGTTTCTGCCCTGTCTCTCATTAATTCGCAGTATCAGGCACGTCGCCTGTTTATTGAGATGGAACGCGCAAAAACCTTGAGTCAGCAATATGAAGTCGAGTGGACTCAACTGAGATTAGATCAATCCACGTTTGGCAAACATGCTCGTATCGAAGCGGTCGCTAGTAAGGAATTAGGCATGGCGCACGTAACACCTGACCGTACACAGTATTTGACTGCCGAGGTGGTCAAGTGAGCCGTCAAACGTCTTCTTCACGCACTGCTGCTGGTAAAGGGGTGTCCTTTTCTTCTAGTCCTGTGTTGGCAGTCAAATTGCCGGTTTGGCGTTCACGTTTAGTTTTGTTTTTTTTGTTTGCAGCTTTTGTCGCTTTGATTGCGCGGGCACTTTGGTTGCAAGGCATGTCTACAGAGTTTTTGCAAAAACAAGGTGCCGCCCGTTACGCAAGAACGCTGGAGTTGTCAGCAACACGTGGAAAAATCATTGATAGGCATGGTCAGGTATTGGCATCGTCGGTTCCAGTAAAAGCCATTTGGGCAAGCTCGGAAAGCGTACTGGAGGCTCCACAAGACAAAATACTACAGTTGGCTGCCTTGCTAGGTATGAGTGAGCAAGAGTTGCGCAAGAAGTTGGTTATAGATCGCCAATTTGTCTACTTGAAACGTCAAGCCGAACAGCCTTTGGTGGATAAGGTTCTTGCGTTAAATATTCAAGGCGTGAAGACCGAAAAAGAATACAAGCGCTTCTATCCTGAAGGCGAAGTTATGGCGCATGTGGTGGGCTTCACCAACGTCGAAGACAAAGGACAAGAAGGTATTGAATTAGCTTCAGAAAAAAGTCTTGCTGGTAAAACTGGTAGTCGCCGTGTGATCAAGGATCGCTTGGGACGTGTCGTTGAGGACATCGAATCGGTGCGCCCGCCACACGATGGCAAAGATATGAAGCTGTCAGTCGATAGCAAGATTCAATATATCGCCTACACGCATCTGAAGGATGCGGTTGAAAAATTTAAAGCAAAAGCAGGCGGTGTGGTTGTTTTGAATGTGCAAACCGGGGAAATCTTAGCGCTGGTAAATTTGCCGACCTACAACCCGAATGACCGTTCAGTATTAACGGGTGCGCAGTTACGTAATCGCGTGATCACCGATACCTTTGAGCCAGGTTCTACCATGAAACCTTTTCCGGTCGCTCTTGCTTTGGATACCGGCCGAGTGAAACCGGATACCTTGATCGAAACCGCGCCTGGTCACATGACGATCGGTTCTGCGACGATTCATGATGCGCATAAACAGGGCACTTTGACGGTGGCGGGTGTGATTCAAAAATCTTCCAACATCGGCACTGCAAAAATGGCTTTGCAAATGCCACCACAAGAAATGTGGGAAATGTTTGCGACTTTGGGTTTTGGACAGCAACCCGATATCGGGTTTCCGGGCGCAGTGGCAGGTCGCATGCGCAATTACAAAACCTGGAAACCGATTGAACAAGCGACCATGAGTTACGGCCATGGCCTTTCAGTCTCACTTTTACAAATCGCCCGTGCTTATATGATTTTTGCGCGCAAAGGCGACATGATTCCTTTGACTTTTCAACAGTCAACCGCAATGCCGGTTGGCACTCGCGTGATTTCAGAAAAAACCGCAATGCAAATGCGTGACATGCTAGAGAGCGTGACGCAACCAGGAGGAACGGCGACGCAAGCGCGTGTGCCTGGTTATCGGGTTGCGGGTAAAACTGGAACTGCACACAAAATTGAGCACGGCAAATACGTAAATAAATACATAGGTGATTTCGTTGGTTTTGCACCAGTGTCGAATCCACGCATTATTGTCGCAGTGATGATTGATGAGCCGAGTGGTGGTGTCTACTACGGTGGTTCGGTTGCTGGTCCTGTGTTCGCTGCCATCACAGCGAACGTCTTGCGTTCTATGAACGTGGTTCCCGATTCTTCGGTGATGAATATTATTCCTGAACCAAGTGTGCAGGAGAGTTTGTAATGAGTGATTTACATAATAGGGATAAGGTATCGATAGCCATTTCTGTGGCGTCGATCGTGCAATGGTTGCAGCAGCATGCACCTAAGGCGCAGTTGACTTCAGATTCGCGCGAGATCCAAGCTGGTGATGTATTTTTTGCTTTTCCAATCGTTGGAGGCAAAGGTGATGGTCGTGCGTTTATTCAAAATGCGATCGAGCGCGGCGCAGCGGCGATTGTGTATGAAAAAAATGCTGCGGATACATCCCAAGAAATCAGTGTCCCTCATCTGGCTGTTGACCGTTTGATCGACTTGTTGGGGGCGATTGCCAATCAATGGTATGACAAGCCAGATCAAGATATGTTCAGCGTCGCGGTGACTGGCACCAATGGTAAAACCTCATGCTCACAGTGGATCGCGAAAGCACTGTCTATGCAAGGTGCACCAGCGGCGGTGATTGGTACTTTGGGTGTTGGCAACTATCGTGAAGGCGTTATTAGTCAATTGCAAGAAACAGGTTTTACGACGCCGGATGCATTGCAGTTACAAGCGCGTTTAGCGAGCTTGAAAAAAAATGGTGCCAAGAGTCTGGCAATAGAAGCTTCTTCGATTGGCATTCATCAAGGTCGCTTAAATGCCTTACATGTGGATGTCGCACTTTTTACGAATCTAACCCGTGACCATCTTGATTATCACGGCACGATGGAAGCTTATGCCGCGGCCAAAGAAGCTTTATTTCATTGGCAGGGTTTGCAGGCTGGCGTGATCAATGCGGATGATGCTTTTGGTTTGGCATTATTGCAGCGCTTAGCGAAAGATAAGCCAGAACTTAAGTTGCTAGCTTACTGCATTGATAGTGCGATCGAAACAGCGATACCAACGCTGCGTGCTTCACAATTAAAGACCACGCATATTGGAACACAGTTCCATGTTGACTCGCTATTTGGTCGAGGTGTCGTGAAAACACAAATGATCGGTCGTTTTAATGTCAGCAATGTGCTTGGCGTTTTGGGTGTGCTGTTGATGAAAGGCATTGCTTGGGAACGGGCAACTGCGACCATAGAAAAGCTGACTTCCGTACAAGGTCGTATGCAACAACTCGGCTCCAGTGGGAAAGCGATGGTCGTTGTTGATTATGCGCATACCCCAGACGCCTTAGAAAAAACTTTGCAAGCCTTGCAGCAAGTAGCGCAAGAGCGTCAGGGAAATTTATGGTGCTTATTTGGTTGTGGTGGTGATCGCGATCCAGGCAAGCGTCCACAAATGGGTAAGATCGCCCAGATGGCGCAACACGTCGTGGTGACCAGTGACAATCCACGTACCGAAGATCCTGAAAAAATTCTGCAAGATATCCTTGCCGGTATGAGCGGTACACCAAATGCCATCGTTGATCGGGCTAGTGCAATTTTATATGCGGTCAAACATGCGCACTCGAATGACGTGATTTTGATTGCCGGTAAAGGTCATGAAAACTATCAAGATATTAATGGCAAAAAATGGCCATTTTCCGATGAAGAACATGCGCTACTAGCATTGGCGACAGTGGCTACGAATAGTGCAATGCGGAGGTTATCTTGATACGAACTTCTCTAAATCAATTGCAGAAAGTGGTAGCTAATTCGATCGTCACAGGCGATGTACATTTTGCTGGCCTGAGTACGGATAGCCGCAAAATTGAACAAGGCAACGTGTTTCTCGCTTTGCGCGGTGAGACTTTTGATGCTCATGATTTTTTGGCGATGGTTGCAGAGTCTGGCGCAGTTGCCGTGATCGCCGAAAGAGTGCCAGCAGACTTCCCAATTCCAGCCTTGATTGTTCCTGATACCAAGCGGGCTTTAGCGGAAATCGCGACTTACTGGCGTCAACAGTTTACGCTGCCCGTAATTGCTGTGACCGGCAGCAATGGTAAGACCACTGTGAAAGAGATGGTCGCCTCGATTTTGTTGGCACAGTATGGTAGCGAACACATGATTTCTACTAAAGGAAATCTGAACAATGAAATTGGTGTGCCGCTAACTGTGTTTCGTCTACAGGCCGAGCATCAAGCAGCAGTACTTGAGCTAGGCATGAATCATCCTGGTGAAATCGCGCTATTGAGCGCAATTGCACAAGCGAATGTGGCCTTAGTTAACAACGCTCAACGTGAGCATCAAGAATTTATGCAAACCGTAGAAGCGGTGGCGATTGAAAACGGTGCCGTCATTCAAAGCTTACCTGTCGATGGTGTTGCCGTGTTTCCTGCGCATGATACTTACACAGCGATTTGGAAAGAATTTGCCGGTCAACGCAAAACACTGACTTTTGGTTTGTTGACAGAAGGCACTGACAAACCTGATGTGTCAGGCAGTTATATCACACAAGATTTCGGTAGTGAGATCGCTATGTCGATTAAAGCTGAGTCTGTCACTGTGCAACTGGCCGCTGCTGGTCAGCACAATGTTTTGAATGCCTTGGCTGCAGCTGCTTGTAGCGCTGCGATTGGCATTTCAGCTGCAAAAATTGTTGAGGGTTTGCAGGCATTCGCGCCAGTTTCAGGTCGCTTGCAACTGAAGCTGGCAACTGCTGGTGCGCGCTTGATTGACGATACTTACAACGCTAATCCCGATTCTGTAAAAGCAGCAATTGATGTCTTAGCGAACGCTAATGCAGAAACCACCTTGGTACTTGGCGACATGGGGGAGGTTGGTGCTGATGGTGCCGCTTTTCATCAAGAAATTGGAATTCATGCGAAAGCGCAAGGCATCAAGCATTTGTATACCTTAGGTTCATTAGCGCAATCATCGAGTACGGCTTTTGGTAACGGTGCACAGCACTTTGATGATTTGAGTGCCTTGTTGGCGACATTAGAAAATCAAAGTGGCAAGGGCAATACGATCTTGATCAAGGGTTCTCGCTTTATGAAGATGGAACGTGTCGTCGCGCATTTGATGAATGGCGCAAATGCCGTAGCAAATACGGCAGCATCAGGAACACATTAAAAACAATTAGAAAAAATAGAAAATACTTAGGGAAAAATATTATGTTGCTTTGGTTGGCCGAACTTTTTAAACAAGATATCAGCTTTTTTCGCGTGTTTGGATTCATTACTTTTCGCGCGGTGTTTGCGACGATGACGGCGATCTCGATAGGCTTGATTGCCGGTCCTGCTGTGATTCGTATGTTGACACGTTTAAAGGTTGGTCAAGCGGTACGGACGGATGGTCCGCAAACTCACTTGATCAAGTCTGGTACGCCAACGATGGGGGGTGCTCTGGTATTGATCTCTATCGGTATTTCCACTTTATTGTGGTCAGATTTGAGTAATCGATTTGTTTGGGTAGTGCTGATTGTGACTTTAGGATTTGGCGCGATTGGTTGGGTTGATGATTATCGCAAAGTCGTGTATCGCGATCCAAACGGCATGGCATCGCGCGAGAAATTTTTCTGGCAATCTTTGATCGGTATTGTGGCGGCGGTCTATTTGGCTTTCTCGGTATCTGCGCCGACCAATACCAAAGTGATGGAGTTATTTTTTGCCTGGGTACAGTCGGGTTTTAGTATGGATTTACCACCAAAGGCCGATTTGATTATTCCTTTTTTCAAAACATTTAATTATCCGCTTGGTGTTTGGGGATTTATCGCGCTGACTTTCTGCGTCATTGTCGGTACTAGTAATGCGGTCAATTTGACCGATGGTTTAGATGGTTTGGCGATTATGCCGACGATTATGGTCGGTTCTGCATTGGGAATTTTTGCTTACCTTACCGGTCATGCTGGTTACTCAAAATATTTGTTGATTCCCTACATTCCTGGCGCGGGTGAATTATTGATTTTCTGCGGTGCGATGGCTGGTGCGGGTTTGGCATTTCTTTGGTTTAACGCGCATCCGGCACAGGTGTTTATGGGTGACGTTGGTGCACTCGCTTTAGGTGGTGCGCTTGGTACCGTCGCAGTGATTGTTCGGCAAGAAGTCGTGTTGTTCATTATGGGCGGCATTTTTGTAGTGGAAACTTTCTCAGTGATGTTGCAAGTGACCTACTTCAAATTTACCAAGAGAAAATATGGGATTGGCAAACGCCTATTCTTGATGGCACCTTTGCATCATCACTTTGAACAAAAAGGATGGAAAGAAACGCAAGTGGTCGTGCGTTTTTGGATTATTACGATGCTGTTGGTGTTAGTTGGTTTGTCCTCTTTGAAATTGCGTTAATAGTTTCTATAAGCTGATTGGTTAATCTGGTATGAGTATGAAGTTTTCGGATAAACAGGTATTGATCGTTGGGCTAGGTGAATCTGGCCTGGCGATGGCGCGTTGGTTGCAGCGTTGCGGC
>JAYVHZ010000565.1:0-5748 GCA_043770645.1 Undibacterium sp.
ATTTCCAGGGTTTCATTGGCAGGATCAACCAAGACCAAGCCCGCCACTTGTTTAGGATAGGCGCTGGCGAATTGACGTACCACCCAGCCACCGTATGAATGACCGACCAGAATCAAAGGTTTTTTGAGATCTAGCGCGGTGATTAATTGCTGCAATTCTTCTGTATGTTGAAGCAGATTTAAAGGCTGAGAACGCGCCGGAGACTTCCCAACACCAGCACGTGAATACACCAAAATCTGTGCTTGTTTCGCCACAGTGGGCGCGACTTTACGCCACACACTCAAGTCGCTGATAAAGCCAGCTTCGAACACCACGGTGTAAGGGCCATCGCCCGTCACAACCGCGTGCAATTTGCCGTTTTTGATATCGACTAAGGCATCTTTATCTTGTGCCTGTGCAGTCAAATTAATAGTCAGCAATGTCGCCATTGCGAACACAATATTTTTAAAAAAGTTTTTCATGATCTTTCCTCTTGGTCTTTCGTGTTAGGACTTATGCAAAAGCACATCAGTGATGAATAGACCGAAATGCATTTGTCTAAGTCCAGTATTATTCGCTGGCGCCAGCTACTTATGTAACATGCTGCAAGTGTAGCATGTGTTTTTGAATCCTGCCAGTTTTTTAAGCAAGAATAGTGAAGTCTCAATGTCGAAACGTCGATCTTTGTATTTGAAGCCAAAAAATCTTGGTTTCGTCACAAGACAGAGGTAAGCAACGTAGAGATGAGTTGTAATGAGGTTTTTGATCAGAAAGGATTCACCATGATGTTTAAAAATTCGCACTTTTCTCGTTGGAGCGCATCATTGGCGGTGCTCTTTGGTAGCTGCTTAAGCGTAGCGACAATCGCGACCGCGCAAACAGCATCGCTATTTCCCGCGAGCGAGGCACTGGCAATCGTGCAAAAGCACGTACAGGCGCAAGCTAACTTTGATCAAAAGACCTTAGACGCGATCACGCATTCTCAGTACATAGAAGTATCGCCAGCCGGAGAAGTTGATGAGCGAAGCAAGATGTTGAGTTTTTATGCCATCGAAAACAAAAAACAAGTACCGCAGGTAGAAGTATTAGAGCCAGTATTTCGTGATGTGGCGGAGGGCAAATTAGTCATCGCCAAATTGCGCTACAAGATGCAAGCAGGTGAACAAACCCGCCAATTCTCAATCCGCGCCAGTTACATGCTGTGTAAAGAAAAGGCAGACTGGAAAGTTTGTTCCGCGCAGTACACGGGGATACGATAAATATCTTTAGTGCTGGGGCAAGGTAAAGCAGTGAAGTAGGGTGCGAGGCATTGCGCCTTAACGAGTTGGCTGACAGAGATAGGCATCGCGTTACGAGACATTTCACTAATGATCGTTATCCTGTTCCATTCAGTGCAATCACCAATCCAATGCCACTTAGGAAAATACAGAAAAACGCCAGTTTTTGCTTATGGAACGCCTTATCTCCCAACATTGTGAGCTCAGGATCGCCAAGTTCAGTATATTTTCTTTCCCAAAAATATCGTAAGTAACCGACTGATCCATATCGAGGTTCATCTTCAAATTGCACTGGTGAACCGACTGTTTTCCAATGTTCGTGATGATTCAATCTAAGATGATTTAAGAAGCGCCCATATGCCAGTACCCATAAAATATTCATCGACACAGATGCTATCAAACCAATGACTACGATGATTGCTCCGATCACTTGCATATCGCACCTGACGTCATTTAAATTTGTAAAATGAAAAGATACCCGAACATCAATACAAAGACAATTCGTTTTCTAAGGTGAGTACAGCGCATGGACCTCGCTCACTTCCATCCCGCAGAGTTTCAAAACTCAAATTGCCATTTGGCGAACAATATTGGTCTGAGCTTGGGTGATCAATATCAACATCCCATGCACCCGCAAAGCAGCCTGATCCAAATGAATTTTATCTGGAGCAACGCAGTCCACCAGACGCCGCACGGTGCTCGCGTGGCATTCCGTAAACGCGCCATGCATATGTCTGATCAGATTCTAGGATTAGCTGTCGGATGACCTTATCTCCTGTGTCTCTCAATTCAAAGGACTCGCCTTCGCGAAAGAGCGTCAAAGAGTTGCCATCCCCGTACACAACTCGGTAGCGCTCCTCCGAAACCTCGCCGAAATTGCCTTCGTAAGGAACGAGGTAGCGTTTGATCAGCACTAGCCGATCTGGGGAAAGGGAGAATGTATGGTGGTACTTTTTATTGTCACAAGTTAGTTCGCTGCGAATTCCCTCGTTCCAAACACCCGAGAGTTTGGCTCCAAGCTCTGCGATGTCGTCATTAGCCCTGACGGCTCCAGAAAATAAGGTTAGCCCCGCTAAGCTGATAGTGGCTAAGGATTTTGAAAGAAATCGGCAAGAAGGATTGGTAGTTTTTAGCATAGCAAGCGATTCACGAAATGGGTTCTGGTGGAGCAAGGTTAGAGTGTATGCTGCGACCTAAAGTATTGCGTTTATCTTCCACACTCAAAACGTAAAATCAAGAGTCCCTAAGGTCTTGCGGCGGATAAACTTTGTTGTATGAAGCCTCCGTGGGGAAAAAACAAAACAGACCAACTTCGAAACAAGATACGACAATTTTATCTCAAGTGACGTAGGGCGCAATGCATTGCGCCTTATCGAGTTAGCGGTGTTCCGCACACGGAACAACAAAATCAATGTGATAGTGCTCGTCATGGCGAACCCAGGGCTTCTTCGTAGAGAACTTCATAAGTGACGGAAGCGTCTTGCCCGTTGGTGTTGCCATGAGTTTCTTCTGATACTCGTTGTCAAAGATAACAACCCGGATGCCGATCTTGTGCTTATCAGCGGCTCGCTTTGTCGCCAAAAGATGCTTAGCCATGGCCTCGAAATCGATCTCAAAATCTTCGAACTTCGCTTGGCTATTGAATTCAATATCGTAGCCAAGCTTGTTCAGCGGATTAATGGGTAAGCCTGAGGATTTTCCACTGAGGTTTACCACTGGAACGAAGAAGTCAACAGAAAGTCCATTTTGGTGTGTCTTGTGTGGCCGAAAATTGCCACCATTCTTCAAACCAGTTTCCCCATATACGAAGCGCTTATCGGGCGCATCCTTTTCGAGAAATGCGTATGCATTGACCACAACCTCATATACCTTACTATGAACATAGTTCCTTCCAGTAAACACGCCAATGTTGCTATACGCTTCAAAGTTTGGCCCAGACAAAGGAAGTTGCCATCCGTTTTTCAGCGAGCCTTGATGAGTTTCGCCGCGACATACGCTAGCCTTGCGCTCTGCGTGTGCCACAGGTGCAAATAGAAGTACGAGAAGAAATGGAAGTACGATTTTCAATTTCTTCATACTGTCAGCACCGAAATGTCGAGGTCACTAAGTTGGTCATATATTTAAGTGAAACAGTCATAGGCCACTTTCCGTCGATTGATTTACTAAACCGCTTCGTGCGAATTAGCCTGCAGTCTTTGCCAATTCCCAGCTCACGGCGTGCGGCTTAACTGAGGCGCAAATAGGACTACCATCAGCCATTGTGCCGGTGACTTTAGCGACCACAGTTTGTCCTGAATTTGCGATTGCCGCCTCAGCGATCTCGATAGGAATTGAGCCCAGTTTTAGTTTCGCTCGACGTGTCCAGCAAGAAGCATGCTGCCCCGCCGATGTGCCTGAGTTGATATAAACAAACCGATCCGCAGGCGTGCCCTGAGCAAATTCGCCGAGATAGTTTGGTGAACCGTCAGCAAGCGAAGTACCCAAGCGAAGCTCAAGATCGAATTGAATAAATGCCGTGCTTTCGATAGTCGGAAGGAGTAGATCATTGCGGCCACGTTGAACTGCAAACGCGACACCTTGCGGCGGATTAACGACGAACACGCGTAGTTTCATTGTTGGGGAGATTGTGGCTGGGCACATGAATTGATGTTTCCTATGGTCGAATTGAAATGCATCCATGCAGATCAGTAAATTGGGGGGAATGACTTATTCGCGCGTCATTTGAAAATGTCATGTTAGCTAACATGAACCTCTGCTACATTCGCATCGGACAAGCGGAAAAGCAAGTCTTCGAAAGCGCTTGTTGGAGCAGATCCGAGGTCTAAAATTACGCGAAGACCATTAATCGTGATCTCTGGATCTGACAAGAAATGAACCACTCCATAGAGGCCTTCGGATGTCGGCTCGTTATTGTCATCAATGTCAAACCAGTACAAATACCATTCTTTGAGAGTTTGTGTGGCAATGTCATTTTCGAAGCCTTCTACTTCTAACTTGACCCAATCCCACCCGAAAGGCGAGATGACAATGGTCGTAGATTGGATCTCAAAGGAAAAGGGGTCAAATCCTAGTTTCGAATTTGAATCTACCATGACAGCTTGATTAATCTTTTCACCTTCTTTGGGAATTAGGTCCGTCCGACATGGCAAAGACAAAGTTCCTTCTGTCGCCAAAGAGCCATCTACTAATCGATACGCAGGCTCGATATGGGCACTTTGTGCTGAAACCACTTTTGCTAGTACGTCGACATATGTAGATCGAATGTCAGTGAGAAGTTCAGTAAAGGTCATGATGTTGGATCGCGCTGTGTTTGAGCACTTTATTCGATACTCTTAATTTCGTGCCAAGGTGTGAGCTTATGCTTCTTAAAGCCATACCGATAATACGAAGCCATAGCAATGCCGAAGAAAACACCCGCAAATGTTGCGGTTGAGAGCATTGCGACCAGAGACATATTTTGGTTGTTCCAAACAAAAAAATACATCACTAGCCCCCAAACACAACCAAAATAAATGCCAGTTGAAAGTGCATTATTTAAAAAGGAGTTGTAATGCGGGAACGGGACTTTGAATCCTAGCCCTCGAAGTAATCTTAGAATTGGCGGATTGTAGTTTGACTTCCAAATATTTGCCGCTTCAAGTTCTTTCACTGCAAAATCACATTTTTCTTCATAAGTCATGATTTATTCCTTTTCGTGATGACGTTTCTATTTGTATTCGAAATTCGCTAGTCAAACAAACAGTGAAGTTGGGGGCGTTGCATTGCCCCTTACCGATTGGCTCTTGGCTGGGCGTTGAAGAAATATACAAGATCACCCACTGTGTTTATTTTGTCGTAATAAGGATTTTTCTCAGGATTCTCAAGCGTACGTCCTGTGCGTTGAGCGATCTCTTGCACAATCTCCATATCCAAGTCTTCGCTGTCAATTTGTAGATCTTTGCCAAAAGTGTCCGTCGACCTGATGGGAATCCGATATTCAAGACCGAGATGTTCTTGCAGTTGTTCGTAAACTGCGCGCACGATCCATGTATCGATCACCTTGCAATCGAAGGCACGAGCGAAGTCGCAAATCGATTCGCCGGCACGAGACAGCGCAAGCGCTCGATGTGCTTTACGAGTGCGATGTATTTCGATTTGTACCACTACCAAAAGTGTCACGAGTACAAGTGATGTAGCTTGCGGATACTTCCAGAATACATAGATAAAGCTAAACGCAAGGATCACCAAGAATATCGAAGCAATTGATCCTGTGGACGGCTTTGCATGAGCATATTTAGGCATGAAGCGGGATGGAATTTTCATTGGATCCTAACGAAACTCAAAAAATACTTCAGAGGTCTAGCGCGAGGTTTACGGGTAGGCATCATTACTAGATTGTGGGTGTTGATTCATGTGCAAAGTGTGCCGTATTTTTGACATGAAATGTAAGAGGCGGTTGTTGAAATTTGGCGCAATGCATTGCGCCTTACTGATTTAGCAAATTTTAGTAAAG
>JAYVHZ010000566.1:0-1999 GCA_043770645.1 Undibacterium sp.
CTCGTAAGTGCCTAGTACCCACACAAAACCCCGCTCGAACCAAGCCGTCATCCGCATCGCCTTATCGGTCTCCGCATGCGGCTTGAGGAAGCGACTCGCGAGCATTGGGATGAGTGTTAACGACACCACCGCCGAGACCAGGACCGCTATACCAACGACAACGGCAAACTCGTGGAACAGCAGGCCGATCACGCCCGGCATAAAGAAGATGGGGATGAACACTGCAATCAAAGAAGTAGAAATCGAAATGATGGTAAAACCAACTTCACGTGATCCTTTGAGCGCTGCTTCAAACGGGGGTTCACCCATCTCGACATGGCGAATAATATTCTCCAACATCACAATCGCGTCATCAACGACCAAGCCGACGGCTAAGGTAATCCCCAGCAAGGAAATATTATTTAGGGTGTAATCGAACGCCCACAACAAACAAACTGCACCAATCAGTGACACCGGCAAAGATAAAGCGGGAATAATCGTCGCCACCATATGCCGCAAAAATAAAAAAATGACGACGATCACCAAGAAAATCGTTAGTAGCAAGGTGAGATTGACATCATGCAAGGAGTCGCGCACCGAGACGGATCTGTCATTCGCCAAAGTGATATTGACCGAAGCAGGCAACTGCGCTTTGAAGCCTGGGATGGCGGCTTTGATAGAATCAACCACCTTCACGGTGTTGGCATCGGTTTGGCGTTGGATTGCCAACATAATCGCAGGCTCGCCATTAAAATTACCCACCGATTTGACTCTCTCGTAACTGTCTTCAACACTGGCGACATCGCGCAAACGAACAACTTGTCCGCCTTTATTGCTGATGATGATGTTAGAAAATTCCGCAGCGTTTTGTAATTGTTTGTTGGCGACGATGGTTAAGGTTTGCTTATCGCCATCCAAGGTGCCCACAGGTGCAATCGAATTAGCAGAGCGAATACTGGTAGTGATTTCATCGAAACTAATATTGCGTGTTGCCAAGGCACCCGGATCGACCCGAATCCGCACCGCATAACGCCGAATCCCGAAAATATTAATTTGCGCAACGCCCGCTAAAGTCGACAGATTGGGTGAGATCAAATGTTCAGCATAGCTGGTGAGTTCCGCTAGGCTCAAGGAAGGCGACGTCAGCGCTAGCACCAAGACCGCAGAGTCAGCCGGATTCACTTTACGATACGATGGCAACGACGTCATCTCGATCGGCAATGATCGTTGCGCGCTCAATAAAGCTGCTTGTACATCGACGGCGGCATCATCGACGTTGCGGCTAGCATCAAATTCTAAGGTCAGAGAAGTCGAACCCAAGGTACTGCTAGAACTGATTGTGGCTAAACCTGGGATGGTCGAAAATTGCTTTTCTAAAGGCAGCGCGACTGAGGTCGCCATCGTTTCTGGACTAGCACCTGGCAGACCGGCACCGACGCTAATGACGGGCGTGTTATAACTCGGCAACGCGGCAATCGGAATCATTCGATAGGCCAAGATACCTGCAACCACGATAGAAATATTCAGCAATATCGTCATCACAGGACGACGAATAAATAACTCTGATAGGTTCATAATCCTAGATTCCTCGGTTGGACAGGTTCGAGTGTGCATTTTTCCGCGTCTTTGGCAAGGCGTGACGACGACGCAACCTTCACGTTGATAGGAGGAACAACGCAGTCCAAAGGCGCGGAAAAGTGTGCAATCGTGCCTGTAGCGCACCCACCAAAATGGTGAACAGAAAAAATACTTTGAAATTCAATAAACATGAGGCTGTCCAAACAAAATGTAGCGGTCAACTGAGGAATTTAGGATGCAGCACTCGCTGCAGAAGCCGCAGAAGACGATGCCTTTGAAGCAGGGGTTGCTGAGCGCTAGCGGCAGATGCAGCTGGAGTAGTCGCGCCTTCAGCAGACTTCTTCTCGCCGCCCTCATCTTTGGCTCCGCCTTTGACTTTACTGTCGCCTTCAGCACGTTCTTTCACTGGCACGCCCGGACGTAAATTCTGCTTACCTTCCAG
>JAYVHZ010000567.1:0-6094 GCA_043770645.1 Undibacterium sp.
CGACACGACAGGCGCTTCAACGATCGTTTAACGAACTAGAAATTAAAAATCAGCAGTTACAAGAATATTCCGGCACCCTGGAATCAAAAGTTCGCCAACGAACGCAAGAATTGGAAAACGCGAATCATCATTTGGAGGCAGCACTAGCGAGTGTCAATAGTGCTCAAAATGAATTAGCCAGGATTGAACGGATGGCGGCCTTAGGCTCGATGGTCGCAGGCGTCGCGCATGAACTGAATACGCCACTTGGCAACTGTCTGTTGGTAGCAAGCACCTTAAGTGATGAAACACGTCAGATTGGTAAAGCAATGACTGAAGGTACAATGCGGCGTTCAGATCTGTCGCATTACGTTGATGCCGCAACAGAATCAAGTAAATTATTAATGCGTGGCTTACAACAAGCGGCGCAATTAGTTGGTGATTTCAAGCAAGTGGCAGTCGATCAGTCGAGTGCGCAGCGCCGCAAATTTACACTGGTCGTAGTATTCCAAGAGCTGGCAGCACTTTTACACTCTAGTCTACGTAAGACCCCATTCAACCTGGAATTGGACATTCCAGACGATATTGAACTCGACAGCTATCCAGGCCCACTTGGTCAGGTCTTTAGTAATCTCGTCAATAATGCTGTCGTGCATGGACTTGATGGCATGAGTCAGGGCTATATGCGATGCATGGCAAGACGCCAGGGTGATCATGTCTTGATTGTCTTTGAAGACTCCGGCAAAGGGATTCCACCGGCGATCATTAAGCGTATTTTTGAGCCATTCTTCACCACAAAATTTGGTAAAGGTGGAAGTGGTCTGGGTCTGAGTATCACCTTCAACATTATTACGAATGTTCTTGGAGGTGAGATTAAAGTTAGTAGTGAACCGAATCATGGTGCGCGTTTTGAAATCTCAATCCCTCTGACCGCTCCCGGCAATCCTGAGCATCCCGGACAAATTATCGACGTCTGAACTGCTATACTATAGCCTATCAAAACTATGCCTTGTCGGTTACAACGACAAGGCATTATTCTTATTAGTTACAGCTTATTAGTTACAGCTCAATTCAACACGGATCGTTTAACGAGACAAGATAAAATGCAACAATACCTTGATTTAATGCGCCATGTACAAGAACACGGCCATGAAAAAACCGATAGAACCGGCACTGGTACACGTTCCGTATTTGGCTATCAGATGCGCTTTGATCTGAGCCAAGGATTTCCACTAGTGACGACGAAGAAACTGCATTTACGGTCGATCATTCACGAATTGATCTGGTTTCTGGCCGGCTCGACCAATATCGCCTACCTAAAAGAGAATGGTGTCTCAATCTGGGATGATTGGGCTGATGAAAATGGTGATTTAGGTCCAGTTTATGGATCTCAATGGCGCAGCTGGCCATTACCTGATGGTGGCCATATCGATCAAATTGCGCAACTGATTCAACAGATCAAGACAAATCCCGATTCTAGGCGATTAATTGTCTCGGCGTGGAATGTGGCCGAAATTCCACAGATGAAATTACCACCTTGCCATGCCTTCTTTCAGTTCTATGTTGCGGATGGCAAACTTTCCTGCCAATTGTATCAACGTAGCGCGGATATCTTTTTGGGCGTTCCGTTCAATATTGCGTCTTATGCCCTATTGACGCACATGGTGGCACAACAAACCAATCTTGAAGTGGGTGATTTCATTTGGACCGGCGGTGACTGTCATTTATACAGCAACCATATGGAACAGGTAAAAGAGCAGTTATCACGTCAACCCCATGCCTTGCCAAAATTAACTATTTTGAAAAAGCCGGAAACAATTTTTGATTATCAATTCGAAGATTTTGTGATTGAAAACTATCACTTTCATCCACATATCAAAGCACCCGTTGCTGTTTAAGATTACATCAAGATGACAAACCTCACACTGATCGTTGCGACTGACAAAAAGAATGGTATTGGTATCCATAATCGATTGCCATGGCATCTGCCAGAAGATCTGGCGCATTTCAAACGCACAACTTCAGGGTATACCATCATCATGGGTCGAAAAACCTTTGATTCGATCGGGCGGCCTTTGCCAAATCGTAAAAACATTGTGATTAGCCGTAATCAAGATTGGCAACGAGATGGCGTCACTTGTGTTTCATCAATCGAAGAAGCGCTTACACAAAGCGAAGGTCTTGAAGCCTTCGTGATTGGTGGTGCGCAGATTTATCAGCAGGCAATCGATAAGGCGCAAAAATTAATTGTGACTGAAATTCAAGATATTTTTGAATGTGATGCTTTCTTCCCGAACATCGACGCCGCAGTCTGGCAAGAAAGCCAGCGACAAAATTACATTGCAGAAAGTAATCAACTCGCTTACGCAATAGTCACTTACATAAGAAAATAGGATTACAAATGGCAGGACATGGATTTCATGTGCATGGTCCACACGATCATGAAGTAGAACACGCGGCACACAACAATGATCAATTTTCAAGCAAAATTGCAGTCATGACGGCGATTATGGCGACGGTTGGCGCTTTACTCGGATATGAAGGTGGCGCAACGCAGAATTCTGCTGCCATGCTAAAAAACAGCGCCGCAATCAATAAAACAGAAGCTTCAAATCGTTGGAGTCATTATCAAGCTAAGTCTAATAAACAAAATTTGGCGGAATTAGCTTTATTACTTCCGGCTGTTGATGTTGACAAATACAAAAGAGAACTTGAGCGATATAAGACAGAAAAGGAACAGATTAAAAAAGAAGCTGAGGCTTTTGAGCTACGGGTAGTAGAATTAGAAAAAGCATCTGACGCAGCCATACACCAACATCATCGTTGGGCACAAGCAATGACCGCGATACAAATTGCTATTTCTTTAGCAGCAATTGCGCTTTTAACAAAGAAAAAATGGTTAGAATACACATCCTATGGTGTTGCCACAGCTGGTCTTAGTATTGCGGCATTAGCATGGATGCATATTTAACGAAAGTCAACATCATGAAAAAAATCGCTTACCTTATAATTTTAAGTGCCTTGGGAACAATCTGTTCTTCTGCTCATGCACAAAATTTTCGCTCTGAGCAATTTTCAACGCCATCTGCATCTGCGTATTCCTCTTATCAAGCACCATTAGTCGGCATAAGCAATTCACAGGCAATTACCATGAGTTCGCCGTTTGATATGACTTACACGCCCGCAAAGCAAAACAAACGCGGTCTCTTTGTTACCCAAGTTAATTCAAATAAGATTCATTTTTCCAAATCAGGTAAACTTGATTATGGTGTGAGTTTTGATACAGAACGTCAACGACGCTCGTCATTTGAAGATGACTCAGGCAATCCAAGCAACGCAGGATCTCAATCTAACTTTTCGACTTCAGCTTTTGTCAATTACCGTATCAATTCCAATTACGCTCTGGGCTCCGCCATTACCTATGGTTCAGGCAAACAAAGTGGGACACAGTTTAGCATCGCAGCGAAGGCGAATCGTGTTTTCAATAAGCGGCATGAATTCACCGCTGTCTTTAGTGTGAATTGGAATTCAGGCGCCAATTTATCGAAGAGTAGTTTGAGCATGCAAGATTGGCGTCAGTCGCAACACTTCTTATCTTTGAATGCGAATTCCCTTGGTCGTACAGAGTTACGGATAGGTAGTAGTTGGAATTGGAACATCGATACAAATTGGACGCTGTCCACAGGAATCAGTGCGCGACACAACCTGAATTCACCGGCAAACAATCCTTTTGTTACTCAACGCACGCCAGTAACCATTTTCTCTGTCGCGACTTATCGCTTCTAATTTAAAAAGGCTCAAAGAAATTTGAGCCTTTCTAATTTCAACAAACAGGTTAGCATCCGACGAGAGTGCTAAATTAATTTGCCCGCTGCGATCGAAATTGTTCGACCACATCGTGCAGCAATTGATAAGTCATGGGTAACTAAAACCAAGCTCGAACCACGTTCACGATTCAGATCAAACATCAATTGAATCACAGCTTCCCCAGTCGCAGCATCTAAACTGCCGGTAGGTTCATCTGCAAATAACAACGGCGGCTCAGTCACAAACGCCCTTGCCAGCGCCACACGCTGCTGCTCACCGCCAGATAAAAATTTTGGATAGTGTTTCAAGCGACTAGACAGTCCAACCTTCGCCAACATCTGCTCAGCTTTTTGCTTCGCGTCTTTGTCACCGCGCAACTCCAGTGGCAACATCACATTTTCAAGGGCATTTAAATGCATCAATAACTGAAAAGACTGAAAGACAAATCCCAGCTGATTTTTGCGCAATAATGCCCTGCCATCTTCATCCAACTTAAAAATATCAACGCCACCAAGTTCGACAGTGCCCTCCGTTGGCGTATCCAGGCCAGCCAGGATGCCCAATAACGTGGATTTCCCGGAGCCAGATGCGCCAACAATCGCGACAGTCTCACCCGCAGCAACAGAAAACTCGATATTATGTAGAATTGTTAGTTCACCAGTGGCATCAGCAACTCGTTTGCTCAGATTGCTCACATGTATCGCTGGAATATTGCTTTGATTAGAAAGGCTCATGTTGAATTTATGCGTTTAAATTTTAAGAAAACACTGACCATTTTCAGTGCGCTTTGCTTGGCTCTGTCGTTGTTGATCATTTCTGGGTATGCGCATTCTGCACCAAAAACCATACTTGTGCTCGGCGATAGTTTATCTGCAGAATATGGCCTTGCAAGAGGCACAGGTTGGGTCGCTTTACTGGAAAAAAAGTTACAGGATAAAAAAATAAATGCTCGAGTCGTTAACGCCAGCATTAGTGGAGAAACAAGCAGTGGCGGTAAAACTCGTTTAAGTGCGCTACTCAAGATTCATCAACCAAGTATCGTCATCATTGAACTGGGCGGCAACGATGCATTGCGCGGTTTAGATTTAAATGTATCGGAACAAAATTTTCGCGACATGCTGCTCATGACCAAAGCAAGCAAAGCAAACCCTTTATTGGTTGCGATGCAGATTCCGCCAAATTATGGCAAGGCTTATACCGAGAAATTCTTTTCGATGTATGCCAAACTGGCCAAAGAAACACAATCAGCCTTGGTTCCTTTTTTTCTAAAAGGTGTCGCTGATAAAGCGGAATTTTTCCAACCAGACCGGATTCATTTAACAGCGGAAGCACATCCAATCATGCTCGATAACGTCTGGGTTCCATTACAAAAGTTATTAAGAAGATGACGACATCCCGATTAATCAGTTTTGAACAAGCCTACGCATCTCCGGCGCATTTTGATTGTGTTATCGACGTTCGTAGCCCTGCTGAATTTGCCGAAGATCATATCCCTGGTGCGATTAACTGTCCCGTCTTGAACAATGAAGAACGGATTCAAGTCGGCACTCTTTATAAACAAGTCAGTCCCTTCGAAGCCAAAAAAGTCGGCGCTGCTTTGGTCGCGAAGAACATCGGCAATCATATTGAACAGAATTTTCTCGATAAACCAAAAGATTGGAAACCACTGATCTATTGCTGGCGAGGTGGGAATCGTAGTGGTTCGATGACGCACATTATGGCAAAAATCGGTTGGCATGCCATGCAACTCGATGGTGGCTACAAAGGTTTTCGACGCTTCGTTAATCAACAATTACCAAATTTGGCAGCAGCAGCGAATTGGATCGTGCTTTGTGGAGCAACTGGCACAGGAAAAAGTCGCTTATTGCAGTGTTTAGATTCACAAGGCGCACAGGTAATCGACCTTGAAAAACTGGCACAACATCGTGGTTCTGTATTAGGTAAGTTACCTGAGAATGGACAGCCATCACAAAAATATTTCGAAACAGAAATCTGGAGAAATTTAAGCCGATTCGATTTCAACAAGCCCATTTTCGTTGAAGCAGAGAGTAAAAAAGTGGGAAATTTACGCGTACCAGATGCGATGATGGAAAAGATGCGGCAATCACCATGCATCCAATTGCAGCTCGCGATGGAAGAGCGTATCGCCTTACTTCGCGACGATTACCATCACTTCATCGACGACACTGCACTGTTACGTGCGCAGTTAGGATGCTTGATTGACTTGCATGGGAAAGAACGCATTGAGCGCTGGTCGGCACTCGCCGAAAATAATCAAATGACAGAATTAATTCAACAATTGCTGTCG
>JAYVHZ010000568.1:0-4387 GCA_043770645.1 Undibacterium sp.
GCCTGTACCCATTGCCACTGTACCGTTAGCAGGTTGGCTATTGACAGAGTATGTCGCAGTATCACCAGTGTCGATATCAGAGGACATTGGCGTCACAACAACTGCGACATCTTCCAAACCAGCTGCTACTACAGCTTGCGCTACAGGCGCATCGTTCGTACCAGTGATCGTGATGACCAGATTTTTGGTGTTTGTCAAACTACCGTCTGTAACAGTGAAGCCGATTGTCAAGACTTGAGTCGCGCCAGCTGCCAATGCATCAAAAGCTGAATTCGCTGGGTTAAAGCTGTATGTACCATCCGCGTTAAAAGTCAGGCCAGCAGGTGCTGCTGAATTTAAACTATAAGTCAATGCAGTACTATCGACGTCAGTCGCAGTAACTGTGCCATTAATAACTGCAGAACCTTCAGCTGCGCCCGCTGCAGCAGCTTGAGCCACTGGCGCTTCATTCACGTTCGTTACGGTAGCGACTACTGCTTTTTCTGATGAAACACCTAATTTATCAGTAACAACAACTGTGAAATTGTAAGATGCTTTTGTTTCAAAATCAGCAGAAGCCTTCAAAGTGACAACGCCTGTCGTTGGGTTAATATCCAACATCGCAACATCGCCAGTCAACGCTTTTAAGCTGAATGTCTTTGTATCACCAGCATCCGCATCTGTCGCTGTCGCCGTGTAAAGCACGGTACCAACAGGCGCATTTTCTGCGATCATTGCTGTTGGGCCAGAAGTCAGGACTGGCGTACTATTAAAGTACAGGTCGATTTGCGTATTCGCTGCATTTTGACCGGTCGGACCTGCTGTAACCATTGGAATCAATGCCGTAGCTTCTGCAACATTGTTACCATTCATGTCAAATGCATAATGCAAGCCAACTGCGACTTTGTTGTTCAACAAAGATTGAGACGCCAGCGCATCCGCGTTTGTGCCAGTATAGGAAATAACCGCAGTGATCATTTCTGTAACAACAGTACCGACTGCGATTGCTCTCGAAGCTGCTGTGCCAGTTGTTGACTCTGTATTCAAACGACCAGTCCAATAAGCCTTACCAGCAGTATCAGCTTCACGCCCTAATACATTTAAATAGAATCGCTCTACGATTTCTTGGTTAGACAATGAAAGCGGGTAGTAAATACGTGACGGTGCAACATTGTACATATCTTGTGCAACCGTTTGCAGCGATTTACCATTGCTTAATTGCTGCACCCAGTAACCCAAGCCATCTGCCTCTGGCGCGCGGCCAAAAAGAGAGACGTACAACTGAGTTACTTGCGTGCGCATTTGTGGTGTAACAGCCATATGTGTAGCTCCTAAAAGGAAATTAATATTAATTGAAAAACTGCAAGCCAGCCATGATGCGCTACTTGTCGAGCGTATATTAAGTACGCTCAACAGAAAAAGACGTGATGTACATCACGTTTACAAATTTTTTTCGTAAAAACAACAGGCCAACCCACTTTTTACCGCCTTACAAACTTTTTATTGTTTGAAACTAATACGCGCAGTAGTCCATGATTTTACTGCAGATCGTAATTTCAATGTAAACACTTGTTTGTATGCACATTGTAAGAATTTACTTTAAGTGTAAATTGTGATGCAAACCACACGGCGGGGAGGACTAAAAGCGCTTTTGCAGACCGAAACTGGCAGTTTTGCCGGATTGGATGAATAGTGGGATATTTGATCGAATCTTATTGTCGTCGAGTCGCAGGAACAAATCCAAATCAGAGTCGACTGGGTAAGATAATTGCGCACGCAATATATTACGGCGTAAATAGCGTGGCGCATTATTTTCCAACAAGGCACTATAACCAGTGTCATCCTGCCCATTTGACATGTGCAAACTAAGATCCAATCGCCACTGCGCAGTGAAAAACGTTCCGAATTGGAGAATTAATTCTTGTTTAACAGTTTGACCACCTGCCCGATTCGCTGTTGGCGAGTCCCGACCAGTACGCAAAATGAAAGCTGCGCGGGTTGGACGCGACCAAACACGAAGATCGCAAGCACCACCTAATTGAAGCCAGGTGGTGTTTGCATTCAGCTCCGTAAGTTGAATATATCTCCGCAACTCGAACTCCATGCCGCCGCCATAACGACAACCGAAGTTATTTCGCTCTAAGGACAGATTGATTCGCATGTTATTAAGCAGGGAGTTCGATGCTAAAACATTATGATCCGCTGAGGCACTTAGACTCATCATCCCAAAATTGCTGGGCCGCTGAATTCCAATATTGCTGGCAAACTCAGTGCTAGAAAAATTATGCTCTGCTCTATAGTTGCGCAACTTAACGGACATGCCAATATCCAAGCCAAAAGAAGTGTAATTTTGATGGAATTGAGAGCCTGCGAGCAATTGGGTAAACTGATCGCCACGAGCCTGATATTTAGGGTCAAGTGTTAGTTCCACGCGATCCTTACCAAAAGTGACAGGAATTACGGCGACTTGCAATCCACTGTTCGCATTGCTGTCATAGCCAGCGATCGCCTCGGAGGTGAAGCGCCATTTACGATCAGCTTTTTGTCGCAATTCGATACGTTTTCGATATGAAAATATTATTTTTTGCAAGACAGGTGGTGGTGGGAAATTGGCCTCGATATAATCGAAATAACTGCTGGCACTAATGATATTTCCAGACTCCAAGCTTGCAATCGCTAAATCTAACCAAGCACCTGCATTGTTTGGTTCAATCAAGACCACCCGCTCAAGAGATATCGCGGCAGCGGTGTGATCTCTTTGCTTCATCTGCAGCAAACCGAGAAGATAATAAAAAATAGCATTTCCTTCATTATCGGGGGCGTACTTGGACAACTCCCCAATGGCCTCGTTTAGTTTTGATTGCTGCACCAGTTCGTAAGCTTGCGGATAGGATTTTAAATGTTCCAAGATATCCTGCGCTGATTGCAATTCTTTCTGCGCGCACGCTTTATCCATCGTTAGGAGTAGCGTGAGGGAAACAACGAGAAAGCTAAACAAAAAACGCATGAATAAGTTCTAGGTGAAATTTTAAAAGGAGAGGACTCTTTGACTACAATCGGATTGCAACATCTGTGGGAAACAGGATTACTCAATAAAACAAGAATGTGATTTTTCTCACTTGAACAAATAAGATCATGACAACGGGGAATAGAGCGACACGGTTTTGATTCGACCACGAACGGCAGCTTCACCCAAATATTCGAAATGTTCAATGCCTAGCAAAGTTGCGCAATTCTCACCAACCAGAATGTTCTTGGCATATTGCGCGGTTAAGCCCTCGATTCGATTTGCCAGCACTATGGTTTCACCGAGTGCGGTGTAAGTTCTGCGGTGCTCAGAACCAAAATTACCTACCAAAGCAAACCCAGTTTCAATCCCAATCCCTATGCTAATTGGTTCGATGCCAAGTTCTTTACAAAACTCATCGAGACCGTGAATTCGTGACACAATTTCTCGCGCAGCGGCACAGGCATTTTGCGCATGTTGAAGATCATCATCAGGAGCATTCCAAAACGCCATTACGGCATCGCCAATAAACTTATCAATCGTACCATGATGTTGCACTACTGAATCAGCCATCTCGGTGAAAATTTTCTGCATGAGGCTTGCAATCACTTCAGGCTTGCAATGCTCAACCAATCCTGTAAAGCCACGGATATCAGCAAAAAGCACAGTGATCTCGCGCCTAGATGCATCAATATTGGTATCGATCATATTTTTCCTGCGCTCATTCAAAGCAAGCTTACTTGCAACTTGTCTCGGCACATAAGCCGCAAGCAAGCCTATGACGCTAATTTTATCGCCAAATGATTTATATAGTTCAAACAATAGGCAGAAAACAATCGTCAAAAAAGGAAATATCAAGAATTGTGTCAGCGGCAAAATAACTTGAAATTGCCAAAAAATGCCGACCCCGATCATGAAACCCATTAGCAGAGTAAAAATCGCCCAAAGCGGGTAGATCAATGTTGTCGCCAATGGCGATTTGATTGCTTTAAGTACGCCAGATAAAAGCACGGAAAACGGCAGCAAGATGAAAAAAGTGAACCACTGTGAATATTTGGGCACGAAGGGAAAGTGATTATCGAAAAGTGCGGACAGTACTTCCGCATGAGGCTCTATGCCCGATGCGACTTCATCAATAGGCGTCGAAATGACATCCGAAGTACCTAGCGCGGTAGACCCCACCAACGCGATATTTCCTTTGAATAAACCCTTGTCTATTTTTCGATTTAGAACATCAGTCGCAGCAATTGCGGTCCAGTCACGACTTATATGACGATAAGGAATAGCGATCGTGCCATCACGACTTAACGGTACTTTTGCAATAACAGATTCAGAACCGTCTTTGAGCCAAAGCTCCCAGTAAGGCGCCACCAAACCTGATCCGCTATGAAATTCATAACG
>JAYVHZ010000569.1:0-4042 GCA_043770645.1 Undibacterium sp.
GGGACGCGCGTTATCAGCTACGGCGTGATGGACAAGAAAACGCAAGCAAAAGTTGACGGCGACACGGTGTTCGAAATTGGCTCGGTGACGAAGTTGTTCACTTCCTTGTTGTTGGCTGATATGGTTCAAAAAGGTGAAGTGAAATTCGGTGATCCTGTTGCAAAGTATTTACCGCAAGGCGTGACTATACCAACCCATAATGGCAAGCAAATTAGTTTGCTTGATTTGTCACTGCATAAGTCTGGGTTGCCCACATGGCCAGACAACATGCCGTCGAAAGATCCGCTGAATCCTGTGGCTGATTACACGGTCGCGCAAATGTATGATTTTTTATCGCGTTATCAGTTAACCCGCGATATCGGGGAAAAGGAACAATACTCGAATCTCGGCGTTGGCTTGCTTGGGCATGTATTGTCTTTGCGTGGAGGTAAAGAATTTGAAACTTTAATCAAAGAACGCATTACGAATCTTTTGGGCATGAGTGATACAGGTATTGCGATGAGCGCACGCATGACGGCGCATTTAGCCAGCCCGCATAACGCGCAAAGTGAAATAGTAAAAAATTGGGATTTGCCCGCGATTCCAGGAGCAGGTGCTTTGCGTTCCTCGGTCAACGATATGCTCAAGTTCTTAACGGCGAATATGTATCCTGATAAATCACCAATCAGTCAATCGCTACAGACTATGCATTTTCCATTTGCTGAATCACCTGAGATACATTTAGGTTGGGGTGTAGGAGGAAAATATGGATCTAAGCTCTGGGGACATGCCGGATCGACATATGGCTACAAGAGTATGCTTACATTTGACGAGACCCGTCGCCGTGGTGTCGTGATTCTCTCCAATAGTGGGGATCCAGATGATATCGCAGCGAAGATATTAAATCGTGAATATCGTTTGCGCCAGTATCTCCCACCTGCGCCTTTCATTCAAGCCTTGAATGAAAAAGGCTTTGATACTGCAATCCGAACTTACGATGCAATGAAAAAAAGCGACACCGATTTTTATTTGCGTGAAGAGGTCGTCAACGAATGGGGATATGCTTTACTCGGGCAAAATAAAGACCCAGAGGCCATCGCGATTTTCCGATTGGGTATCTACGTGTCCCCCAAAAGTGCCAATGCTTACGATAGTCTGGCAGAAGCGTATGAAAAAGTAGGCGACAAGGCAAACGCCATTTTGCAATACAGAAAATGTGTAGAGCTTGAGCCTAACAACGCGCATGCATTGGAGCGTTTGGCACTACTGACAAAATTCTAGTTGTCAGCACTTCTAATTCGCGATTAGTGCGGAATTTCAATCATTACCCCCTTAAAGGTCATCGCCGATAAGAGTCGCGTTGACTTCCATGACGCCCATACCAGTGATTTCTCCCGAGGTGCAGCCATAGCGTCAGACCAAGGAGCACTGAACGATGCTAAACGTTCTCTAGCAAGTTACCTGTGGGTGAAACTAACAGCGCACATTTTTGACGTATTCCCACTGTTATGCTTGCACCGCGGTGGTTAAATCGTCGAAAAAACACGGTGTCAAGGTTCAATATAAAACAACTTTGAAAAAACGCGTAGGTAGAGCCGCAAAATCCAACATTTTTCTCGGTGAGAAATAGATGTTGGGCTTTGCAGCCCAACCTACCGTCCTGGCTCAATAGCATCGCACTCGCGCAAGAGCGTGTCGCATTCCGGGTAAACATGGGTGGGCATAACATTGCAATAGATCTGATTGTGCGACCTTACGCGCGTAGCATACAAAATTTCCGTGATCTATATTTACCCATCGCGGGTCGCTGATTCCCAACCATTCTAACCATTAGAAAACCACATCCTGCCCTCAATATGGGAACGGCAATCTGTACCGCGCCAACATATCCCAAAAATTCGTTCTCAGACAACGAACAAGGTGCTGTTGCTTTAGATGTAGAGGCCAATTCAGAACGAGCGATCACCAATGCCACCATCACCCAATCAGGTAAGTTTGAAAGCTTGGATAAGGCAATCAAGGAATATTTGCTATGTATTGCTCGCAAGCCACACCGGTGTTAATCAATGGAGTGCCAAACACTAGATCGACAAGAATTGTTTATATTTGGAGCTTGCACTAAAAACAGAGGATGCAGAAACATGTGTAATTGCGGTAGCCTCGATCAAAAGCGACACTACCCATTTAGTACCCTACTGCATACCGATGATATTTTGATCAATAATTACGCTAGAATTGATCAGGTAATGGGACAGTGCAATCCAGCTTTGCCACCGCAGTACCTACTGAATTAACGACATTGACGAGGCCAGGCCATGAGTGATTTTTTGGATTTTCAGATTGATGAACTTGAAGCCCGAATTCGGTTTGCTGATGGTCTACAGGCGATCAGCAATAAGATACATGGGGCCGATCAGTTCGACCACATCTTGTCTGAATTATCGCGAGATATCTGCGATTTGTTTCTGTGCGATCGCCTAACACTGTATGTCTTGGGCGAAGACGCTAAGACCATACGCTCCGCGATCACGACAGGCATTAACTCTAGCAAGAGCTTGACTTTGCCCATCAACAAACACAGCATCGCCGGCTTTGTGGCTCTCTCAAAAAGCGAAGTCAATATTGCTGACGTACACGATCAAGCTGAACTCGCGCTGATTGATCCCGATTTGCGCTTTTGTAACAAAGTTGACCAGCTCACTGGCTACCGCAGTACGCAAATGATGGCAGCGCCTATCTTGCAGGCCGACGGTAGTTTGCTCGGCGTCGTTCAATTAGTCAATCATGTGGCAGACAAAGCATTTGTCAGCTTTGCTCAGGAAGGCTTGACTAGTTTATGCACTGTTTTGGCGATCGCCTTACGTCAACGTCTGAGGTCATTAGAGCGTGAACTGGCTAAAATACAACAAGCACCGACTACTCCCTTGCAAAAAGATGAGGTGAACGACCGTCGCAAGTTTGCAAAACAATTACAAAAGCTTAGCAACCATATTCACGCCACGCAGCACATCGATGACATTATGCTGGAATTGGCACCCGGCATTTGCTCTTTGTTTTCCTGCAGCCGCCTTACGCTGTATGCGGTGAGCGCCGACGGCAAGGCTATCTTTTCTAAGATAAAGACAGGTATAAAGTCGAGCAAGGATCTGAGCTTGCCGATCGACACGCGAAGTATTGCTGGCAATGTCGCGCTCAATAAGCAAGGGGTGCGCATCAATAATGTTTATGACACCGAGGAGTTAAAGCAATTTCAACGCAGTCTGATTTTTTGCCGCAAGATTGATGAAATCACAGGCTATACCTCGCGTCAAATGATGGTACAACCAATACTCGACAGCGAACATGGCTCATTATTGGGCGTCATACAGCTCATCAATGACCGGGTAGGCGGTGAGTTTTCAGAATTCGCAGAAGAAGGCCTGTGTGATTTGTGCGAAGTGCTAGCAATCGCGTTCGCCCAACGTATGCGGGCACCGCCAATACGTTCAAAATACGATGCACTGATCGCCGACGGTGCGATCTCAAGTGCCGAACTTGAGATGGCCATCGCTTGGGCACGCCGTCATCTAACTGAGCTTGAAACAGTGTTAATCGAGGAATTCAAGCTTAGCACCACCGCGCTAGGACAGGCGCTGGCGCGCCATCATTGTGTGCCCTACGAAGCTTATCGAAAAGATCTAGTGATACCGAGAGAGCTGCTGTGTGGCAGGCCTCGTAGCTTTTTTGAAAAATACGAATTTCTGCCCTTGGAGAAGGATAATATCGGCATAGCACTCGTGTGTTTAAATCCAGGGATGATCGGAAAAAACGACATAATTCGGCGTTTATATCCTTACAATCAACCACTGTATCGTGTAACGAGTTTGCGTGAATTTCAGCTCTTTTTGGATCACGTCTGGCCACCAGCATGACGACGACCGAGTTACGACTCGGTGTCTATCTACAGACATGAAGTAGCATTCCAAATTTGCCCACACACTAAGCGGGCAATTTCGCACCACCAGTGACTAGCTCCTCGATCAAATCCGCTTTCATGATCAGCCTTGCAGCGCGTCCGTGCTCC
>JAYVHZ010000570.1:0-5477 GCA_043770645.1 Undibacterium sp.
GACCGCTTTTTACATGGCCGCTCCTTGATCGCTAATCTACTTTATTGCGGCAAAACTTCTAAGGTAGCAATGTAGGCAGCGCGACGTTCTTTGGCGGCAGGTAGGCTAGATTTATTGTCTTTGTGCGTGACTTCAATCCAGTACATACCGGCGTTTTGCCAATTCACGGTGACTTTGCCGTCTTGGTCAGCAGTGAAATATTGTTCGTCGAGTTTTTGGCGATAGCGTATACCGCCGGCGATTACATTTAACTTAGCGCCAGCTAAAGGTTTGCCATCGAGCAGGATGCGAAACTGAGCGGCTTCACCGACCATCAAATCGTTAGGGTGAGTAATCGCGGCTAGTTCTAATCCTTTGCCTGTGGTAGCGAGTGCGGTGAGATTGGGTTTGCCATTGGTAACAAAGGTTTCGACGCGACCTTGATTGTGGGTGACTTGTAAATCTTCAGCGTTGGCTGGGACTTCTTTAGCAAAAGCTTCTGCAGTGCCGCGCCAGCGTTTTGGTGCGCCGTTTTCTTTGTAAGTGGCGTTGATGCCGTCATTGACGACACTGATTTTATAGGTGCCAGTTAATTGGGTGCGTAGATCAAAGCTGCTGCGTAATTTGCTGACGTTGAGGGCATCAGGTTTGACGATACTGCCGTCGGCCGCGGTGATGACGAGGTTGGTCAGATTTAAGGCGACGTGGTCGAAGAAAAACACATCGGAGGCAGCGGCGGCATCAAAGCTGACCCATGGCGCATTGCCAGTCACGATGGTGGACGTCGGCAAGATAAATTGGCGATGGGCGAGTGCGTCTAAAGGTGCGAGCAATGGCATGCACATGGCGAGTGCGAGACTCAGACGTTTGCTGGTGTGCTTAGAAAAAAGTTTCATGTTGGTGATTCCTGAGTGGACTAATTAGAGACGATTGAATGAGATTAAGGTTTGACCTGAATAGACACCGCACCAAGCTCGTGATTGCCTTGTGCTGTGATCGTTTTATTGTCTTTGCCACCCCACATGAAAGGAATCTTGACGACTTCGCGTCCACCACCTTCGCGCGCTGCTTCAACCAATAAATTGTATTCACCTGCGGGTAACTTGTTGAGTCCAGTTTTATCGCCAGAAAAACTCATCGTGTGCTCGCCCACAATGCGGGTTGCCGCACTGACGCCATCCATAGGCATGCTGACATCGCGCCCGATACGACGCCACCATTGACGCATATCTTTAAGCCACTTTGCACCTTCGTTTTCGCGTTTTTTCAAGTCATACCAAACCGCCAAATTCGCCGCAAAACTCTGATCAGGACGCTCGACCCAGATGGCGACATAGGGACGATGGTATTCGGCGACATTGAGTTTTGGGACTTCAACTTTCACCACAAGGTCGGCTGCCATAGCTGAGCTGCCTAGTAAAGTTGTGATCGCGAAGGGAAGCAGTTTTTGCATAGTGACCTCGGAAGTAAATAAGAATTTAGAAAATTTAATGAATGAATAGAACACTGAGCAGCATCGGTATCACCAAGCCCGCCGCGACCAGTGGCCAAGTTAGGCGACGATTGTTGGCATGCATCTTCAATAGGAACAAGCCGGTGATACAAAAAACTAAGCAAGCGACTGCAAAAATATCGATAAACCACGACCATGCTTTGCCAGTGTTTCTGCCTTTGTGCAAGTCATTCAAATAAGCGATTACACCGCGCTCTGTCTTTTCATATTCAAATGCACCATCTTCTAAACTGACACGCAACCAAGCATCGCCGCCAGGGCGTGCTAATGCAACATAAATTTCTTCTGGCGACCATTCGCCGACTTTATCCGCTGCATCAATGCTGTGTTGCGACTCCAACCAGCGCAGCATGTTGGAGGGGAGGCGCGTGTCTGCATTTTTTTGACTACGCTGACTGACTTCGGCACGCAAGCTTTGCAATAAATCGCTTGGTAGTTGACCTGTTTTTTGACTGGTCTTTGGATGTGCTTCGATATCGGCGGCATGATTTAAAGTGAAGCCTGTGATCGCAAATAATATGATCGCGATCAGGCAGATCGCGGAGCTGATCCAATGCCAGTTATGCAGGTGACGTAACCAGAAAGCGCGTTGTTGTTGAGGAGTAGACACGTGGTAATAATTTATAAAATTGTTGGTGGATGCTAGGTGTATTGTAAATCCTGTGGCTCGTGCAAACTTATGTTTCGGCCCACATGCGGATTAAATTGTGGTATTGCCCGGTCAGGCTTAAGACTTCGGTACTGTCGCCAATTCGACTGCGCAGGCCTTGAATAGTTCTATCCATCTCAAATAGCATGCTGCGTTTCGCGTCATCGCGGATTAGGCTTTGCGTCCAAAAAAAAGAACAAACGCGAACCCCGCGTGTCACTGGCTTGACCTGATGCAAACTGGTTGATGGATACAAGATCAAATCCCCAGCCGGCAATTTCACTTCATGCGTACCATAAGTATCCGTCACTTCGAGTTCGCCACCATCATATTCATCGGGATCGCATAAGAATAAAGTGGACGAGACATCGGTGCGTAAACTGTAGTTCGTATTTGGTACCTGGCGAATCGATCCATCCACGTGCAAACCATAATGCTCGCCACCCGCATAGGCATTAAATAGCGGTGGCACGATGCGTAGTGGCAGGGCGGCAGAATAGAAAGTTGGATTGTTTTTCAGTGCGGCCAATACCATTTGTCCTAATTCTAGCGAGATCGCCGCATGTTCTGGCAATTGGCGATTCTGTTTCACCAAGGCACCTTGCGCCCCGACAGTTTGTTTGCCATCAACCCAATCGGTTTCCTGCAAACGCTGGCGTAGGTAATTGACCTCGTCCAAACTAAGGACTGAAGGGATGTGCAGCATCATTTTTGTTATCCAGTTTATTTCTTACTTGCTTATTTTGTTTGCTTACTTTATTCGCTTAGTAGGGCGTCAGTGCGCTCGTCATCTCTGAGTTTTGATGACTAGACTTGTTGCGATAAAGCATTCTACGCAAACCAAAATAAAAAGTAAATAGGAATCATTCTCATTTAATTCTTGCAAAACTAAATGAGAACTATTATCATTTGCGGTATTGGTTCACAGCCAGCCATCTGCGCCGTCTCCCCCAAGCGGTCATCAGTAGCCAGCCACATTTCACTTTCCTTAGCAAAATTAAACAAGCTGTTTTCGTTCAAGAACACTTGCTTGAATCGACTTTGTTTAATTTCTATTCACACAAATTTAATCTGGAGAAGTCCCGTGGCATATATCCGTAGTCGTCAACACCCAAAGAATGCAGTGCAACTCAAACACACCTTAATCGCCATCGCCGCTTTAGCCGCGCCATTGTCTGCACAGGCGCAAACAGAGGGGCACAAAAATCTGCAAGAACAAAGCAAGAAAGAGAATGCATTGCCAGAAATAAAGGTACAAGGCGTTCAGGATATTCCCTATAAAACTGAGGTTTCTAGTTCCAGTAAACTGGTCAAACCTTTGCTGGAAACGCCGCAAATGGTGTCGGTGATTAAAAAAGAACTCTTGCAAGAACAAGGCGCTAATAACTTGATGGATGCCTTGCGCAACACACCAGGGATCACCATGCAGTTAGGTGAAAACGGCAATACAGCGGCCGGTGATACCTTTCAGATGCGCGGCTTTGCTACGCAGTCATCGGTGTTTGTCGACGGCGTGCGTGATCTTGGTGCGATCACTCGCGACACCTTTAATGTAGAACAAGTCGAAGTCGTCAAAGGCCCAGCGGGTGCGGATGTTGGTCGCGGTGCAGCTTCCGGTTACATTAACTTGGCGTCGAAAGCTGCGATGTTAGACGATGTCACGAGTGGCACGGTAAGTATCAATAACGGCAATAACAAGCGGGTCACCGCGGATATCAATCGCAAGATAGGCGATACCACAGCCCTGCGCTTAAACGTGTTTAAGCAAGATGGTGGTGTCGCTGGTCGTGATCAAGTGGAAAGCAATGGCTACGGCATTGCACCCTCGATCGCTATAGGATTGGGACAAAAATCCCGAGCTTATTTTTACTCGCAACACATTCGCCAAAACAATGTACCAGACGGTGGCATTCCTACCATTGGCTTAAAAGGTTTTTATAACACGAACGCTTTGTTGTTGAATGCACCTAAAGTCGATAGTGAAAACTTCTACGGTAGCGTCAATGACTTTGAAAAAGTCGAAGCGGATATGGCGACGGCGAAGTTTGAATTTGATTTGAATGACACGACGGTATTGCGCAATATCACACGCTACGGTCAATCTTCGATGAAGCGTGTAGTGACGGGTATCAATGGTCTTACAGCAACAGGTGCGCAAGATACTTGGACTGTAGCGCGAACACGTCAAGGGCTAGATCAAAGCAATGAGATTCTCGCTAACCAGACCAGCATCAACAGTAGCTTCGATACCGCAGGCTTGAAGCACAGCTTATCAGCGGGTGTAGAACTCTTGATGGAGAAGCAAAACACCAACACATTAGCAGTGCCAACGGGCGTCGTGATTCCTGCAGGTAGTCTGTACAAACCTGATGCCAATGTGAGTTTGCCTATTCCTGTAAAGAACGGTGCAACGGCCGAAGGTCAAACCAAGACAGTCGCACTCTACTTGTTCGATGCGATTGACTTGAATGATGCGTGGCAGTTGAATACAGGCTTGCGCTATGAACGCTACAACACCGAATCACGCACGGTCAGTTTATCCACTGCGGCCACCCATCCGACACTACCAGTCGGAACCTTGATTCCAGCGAAAGTCACAAAGAGTGATGATCTCTTGAGTTGGAAATTAGGTTCGGTTTATAAAGTCGCCAAAAATGGTCGCTTGTACGCTGTGTATGCAACATCATTAACGCCGCCAGGCAGTGCGAACTTTTCCCTGAGTAGCGCCGCAAACAATATCAACGGACCGTTGGCGGAACCGCAAAAGGCCAGCAATCTGGAATTCGGTACCAAGTGGGATTTATTAGACAAATCCTTGTCTCTGACAGCGGCATTTTATCGCACCGATAACGCCAACGAGATCGTGCAAGTCGATAGCGTAACGAATACTTTCGCCCAGTTTGGTAAGCGCCGTGTGCAAGGCATAGAGCTCGGCATCGTCGGTCAAATCAATCCTGACTGGCAAGTGACTGCGGGTGCTGCCACCATGAAGACCACTGTGCTGCAAGGCTCTACTGGCAATAACGCCAATGGTGCAGTCGCGCGTTGGTCTCCAGATTTGACAGCGACCTTGTGGAGTAGCTATAAATTCACGCCAAGCTGGACAGTCGGCGGTGGGCTGCGTTACACCTCCGAGCAAAAGCGGGTAGTAGATCCAAGCTTAAATCCAGCACTACAAAACATGCCGTCGATTGCCTCTAATTGGGTCGCCGATGCGGTCGTGAATTATCAGCTCAACCGACATTTATCCTTGCAATTCAATGTCAGTAATTTGACTGATAAACAATATGTGAGCACCCTGAACAACAGCGGTGCTCGCTACACCAAAGGTGCGCC
>JAYVHZ010000571.1:0-1635 GCA_043770645.1 Undibacterium sp.
TAGAGGTGGGTGAGTGTGATGGCGGGTTTAAGTACGCTTTAATTTTTTGTTGCACTTTAATATGGGTGTCTTGAATTTCCCTTTAATATGGGTGTCTTGAATTTCCTCTTGAATTTCCCTTTATTGATTTCATCACTGCCAGCGTCCTTTTAAAAAATCGAATTCGCTTTTTGTCGGCATAGTCATGCTGCACCTGCATATCGTCACGATTTTCATACACATTCTTGTTAAATGTACGAGATTCAATACATTGTGCGATTGCACAAATGTTTAGCTTTATCAAATTTGTGTTTTCTCTTTGATGTATGAATTTGCATGATTTCATAGTGTCATAATAAGGCTCGACTGATTACCCATCATGTCAAATCTAAAAATAATAAATGGCGGCGGAAATTAAATTCCGCCGCATCCATCTTTTCAAAGTTATTTTCCGAACGATTCTTCACAAATTAGAAAGAGACATCATGATTGTCGGCGTACCTAAAGAAATTAAGAACCACGAATACCGCGTCGGTATGACGCCATCTTCTGTACGTGAATTAACTTCACGTGGTCATCAAGTGCTTGTGCAAAAAAATGCGGGAGCTGAGATTGGTTTGAGCGATGAGCAATATCTGGCCGTCGGTGCAGAATTAGTCGATACAGCAAAAGAAATTTTTGAACGCGCTGAGATGATCGTCAAAGTAAAAGAGCCGCAACCGGTGGAATGCGCAATGTTGCGTCCTGGTCAGATTTTGTACACTTACCTGCATCTGGCACCAGACCCAGAACAGACCGCAGCCTTGGTTAAATCTGGTGCGATCTGCATCGCTTACGAAACCATCACTGGCGCGAATGGCGGCTTGCCTTTATTGGCACCGATGAGTGAAGTCGCAGGTCGCATGGCGATACAAGCGGGCGCTGCGCATCTGGAGAAATCCAAAGGTGGCATGGGCTTGCTATTAGGTGGTGTGCCAGGTGTTGCACCTGCGCATATCGTGATTATCGGCGCTGGTGTCGTTGGTACCAATGCGATGCAAATGGCGGTTGGTACTGGTGCTCGTGTGACGGTATTGGATAAGAGTGTTGATCGTTTGCGTCAATTGGATCTGGTGTATGGTAATCGCATCTCTACTTTATATTCCAATGCACAGGCAATCGACGAGGCTGTCTTGTCTGCAGATCTAGTGATCGGAGGTGTCTTGGTTCCTGGCGCGGCCGCACCAAAACTTGTCAGTCGTGATCTGATTTCGCGGATGAAAAAAGGTGCTGTGGTGGTTGACGTGGCGATTGATCAAGGTGGTTGCTTTGAGACTTCGCATGCGACTACGCATGCCGAACCGACATATGTCGTTGACGGTGTGATTCATTATTGCGTCGCGAATATGCCTGGCGCGGTCGCACGTACCTCGACATTTGCATTGAATAATGCCACAGTCGGTCATGCAGTCGCATTAGCGTCTAAAGGCTGGAAGCAAGCCTTGCGCGATGACGTACATTTGCGTAATGGTCTGAATGTTTGCGAAGGTAAAGTGACCTATGAAGCCGTAGCACGTGACCTTGCTTACGACTATGTTTCAGCAGAGAGTGTATTGAATTAATCTTTGGCACTCGCCGCAATTAAGCAAAAGGCCAGCGAAAAAATTTTTCGCTGGC
>JAYVHZ010000572.1:0-3786 GCA_043770645.1 Undibacterium sp.
AAGTACTGATATAGTGATGTTAAGTGGCCCGCCAGTTCCGGCAGCTGCGCCTGCTGAGCCTTCTGCAGACACTGTGACAATCAATGCGTCTCGTAATGACTATCTAATCAAAACTAATACTTACGGCTTTTCAGTAGTTAACAAAGCGACGCCAAGCGACATCATGAATTTGTCGTCCACGCAAACGACCGTGCGATTCAACGATTTTACCGTCAGTCTGTTAGCGGGCAATAAATCCAAAACAATCGCCCAAAAAGATTTGGATACTTTGATTGAGTTATACATTGCCTTCTTTAATCGTGTACCCGACGCAGAAGGCATGATTTACTGGATCGGTACCATCAAGGATGGCAGAACGATTGAGCAATTAGCTGACAATTTTTATACTTCTGCTATTGACCCAAAATTATCTGCTGTCACCGGCTACACGGCGAATATGGGCACCGAAGATTTCGTACGCATTATTTATAAGAATGTCTTGGGTCGCAACGAAGTCGACCAAGAAGGTCTTAATTACTGGTCAGGAGAGATCACCAGCGGTCGGAAATCGCGAGGCAATTTAATCCGCTTCATCATTGATGCGGCTCATGGATCCAAGAACAATCCGGAATACGGCTGGGTGGCAGATTTGCTCGACAACAAAGTCATCGTCGGAAAATTCTTCTCCATTCAACACGGCTTAAATTACAACACACCGAATGAATCGATTTTAAAAGGTCAGGAGATCGCTGGATCTGTGACTAAAATTGACACAACAGCAGCAAAAAACAAAATCGGCATAACGGATACGGCATTAGATTTGAATCTCGCTCAACTGATACCACAAGTGCTAATTAGCACATCCATGGGAAACATTTTGGTAGAGCTTGATCCAATCAAAGCACCAATCACGGTCACTAACTTTTTACGCTATACCGATGTCGGCTTCTTTAGCAATAAGATCTTTCATCGTGTGATCAGTAACTTTATGATTCAAGGTGGTGGCCTAACTACTAACTATGTCCAGGCCTCTACTTACGCACCAATTAAGTTAGAAGCGAACAATGGACTAAGCAATCTGCGAGGGACCATTGCGATGGCACGTACCAATGTCAACGACTCTGCAACCTCACAATTCTTTATTAATGTTGTTGACAATCTTTTTCTAAACCAAAGCGCAAGCAACCCTGGCTATGCAGTGTTTGGCAAAGTTATTTCCGGCATGGATGTGGTTGACAAGATCAGAGTTGTTCCCACAGAACGAAATATTTTTGGATACTCGGACGCCCCAAAAACAAACATTTTAATTAACTCTGTCACACGGGCCAATTAAGTTTACTTTAAAAAATTTGCAACACGATTTAAGACTTACTTATTTAAGGGCACAGTTCACACTGCGCCCTTTTTTTATTTCCAAGAGCCAAAAATCGAATGATGCAACCATCGTTCACATTTGCGATGCGCTTTTTGATTTACGATACTACCTATTCTTACCAACTTTATAGGTTTCATCAGCTTCATAAGTTTTACTAACTTCGTAAGATTTACCAACTTCAATTAAGAGGAAAAATCATGGGTTTATTGGATACAGCATTAGGAATGCTAAGCAATGCGCAACAAACAGGTAACGGTTCTCAAGGTAATTTGGTTCAAGCAGCACTGGGACTACTAAATCAATCTCAAAATGGCGGTGGACTACAAAACCTCATCAGTTCTTTTCAACAAGCAGGTTTAGGCGAAGTCATCGCTAGTTGGGTGAGCACCGGACAAAATTTACCTATTTCAGCCGAGCAAATACAACAAGCATTAGGTGGTGGGCAACTGAGTCAATTGGCCAATGCCAGTGGTCTTTCTCAGTCAGATACCGCTGGTGGTCTGGCTGCCATTTTGCCAAATTTGATCGATCAAATGACGCCAAATGGACAAGTCAGTGATGCTGGCAGTATTGATCCAAGCGCGATGTTGCAACAATTTACTTCGTTATTCGGTCAGCGTTAAGCCTGATTAGAATTATAAGTTCTCTCTGTTCACCTGCACAAAGATCAAGACGTGTAAGGAACATTGAGAACTGAAAAAAGCCGCTTTTTATCTATTCCGACTCGTGATTTGTTACACTGCCGGCTGTGCAAGCACAGTAGCCGCAATACATACGCAAATGCTAACCAAGGTTTGCTCTCCTCATCGAATAGGTAATTCACATGACTTCCCCATCACCAGTAATCAACTGGATTGAAAATCAAGAAGCACTCAGCTTAGTTTGGCACTCCGAGAATGGCAGCACTGCACCAAAGCGTATACAAGTTGCCGACGATACGATGAATGCAGAAAGTGCATATCGTTTAGCTTGCGAAGGTACAGCCCTAATGTGGCGTGGTGATTTTCAAAATGCAAAAAGTCTCCTGCAGGCGATTGCAAGGAGGATCGATAGAAAACCTTCGAAGACAAAAAAGGTTTCACCACCAGCAGTTAGTGGAGCCCAAGCATTTCACCTCCATCGACAGGCACAAGCGCAACGAGCACGTGTATTGGCGATGCTAATCATTCCAGTGAATGCCGATTTTTCTATTCCTTTACGACGTGCACCCGATGTCAAATCCGCTTGCGAAGGCGCCTATGGCAAAGTCGACTATCCTTTTGCAATCTCATTACGTGAATTGCTTGGCGTCATTGGGGCGCATGAGTGGCGGAAGAATGGTGTCGAGATCCCGGCATTGAATGCAAAAATCCATCCTTATTACGGTGTATTTTCCCCAGTTCGTGGCGAATATTTAGAACTCTTAGCCAAAGCTCCTTTACAGTCGACTACATTAGCGTTTGATATTGGCACCGGTACAGGTGTAATTGCGGCGATGTTAGCTCGACGTGGTGTTCAAAAAATCATCGCGACGGACCAAGATTCTCGTGCTTTAGCCTGCGCGTCTGATAATTTGCAGAGACTTGGCATGTTAGAACAAGTCGAAATCATCAAAACTGATTTATTTCCAGAGGGCCGTGCATCACTGATTGTTTGTAACCCCCCATGGATTCCTGCACGTCCGAATGCAGCGATTGAACATGCGATCTACGATCCAGAAAGTCGGATGTTACGTGGCTTTCTCGCAGGCGTCGCTCAACATTTAGAACCTCAAGGAGAAGCTTGGTTAATTATGTCGGATCTCGCAGAACATTTAGGTTTGCGTAGCGCACAAGAGTTCTGGGAGTGGATCGACGCTGGCGGATTAACAGTGATAGGCAAAATGGATATTCGCCCACACCACGCAAAAAGCCGCGATAACGAAGACCCTTTACATCAAGCACGCGCTGCGGAAATTACTTCACTGTGGCGTTTACGACTGAAATAATCAGCGTAAGGTCGATTACTAACGCATACCGAAACAACTTTCATTTTTCAAGAATACAAGTGCAAACTTTACTCATCATTGACATGCAAAATGCATGGATAGACGAACATCCGCGTTTTCAAATTGGCGCAGTCACACAGAAAATTAATCAACTATCTGAACGATTCCGTCAACTTTCTCTCCCTGTCGTCTTCATCCAGCATCAAGATAATGCTGTGATGCCAAATTCCGAGCCATGGCAAATTCATACGGATTTTGTACAAACAAATACGGATCATTACTCAAATAAGACCGCTTGCGACTCTTTTGCCGACACTAACTTAAAAAGTTTGCTCGAAAAACTCGGCAGCAACTCACTGACAATCTGCGGGCTTGCGACTGAGTTTTGTGTTAATACTACCTTGTATGCGAGCCTATCTCACGGCTTTGACGTGACCGTGATCGCCGATGCGCATACCACGGCAGA
>JAYVHZ010000573.1:0-3321 GCA_043770645.1 Undibacterium sp.
CAAATCAAAGCCTTCGTTAATTCTCTCCAAAGGCAATTTGTGGGTGATCAAATCATCGATATTCAATTTCCCTTCCATGTACCAATCAACGATTTTCGGTACATCGGTACGACCACGTGCACCACCGAAGGCGGAGCCTTTCCAGATGCGTCCTGTGACTAATTGGAATGGACGTGTGCTGATTTCTTCTCCAGCAGCAGCGACGCCGATGATGATGGATTGACCCCAACCTTTGTGACAGCACTCTAGGGATTGACGCATAGTCGTGGTGTTGCCTATGCATTCAAAACTATAATCGGCACCACCGTCGGTCAAGCCGATGATGGCATCAACAACATTGCCGACATCTTTCGGATTGATAAAATGCGTCATACCAAATTTGCGTGCCATGCTTTCGCGCGCTGGATTGATATCAACCCCGATGATTTTATTTGCACCGACCATGCGGGCGGCTTGAATCACGTTTAATCCAATGCCGCCTAAACCAAATACCACGACATTGGCACCAGCTTCGACTTTTGCAGTGAATAAGACAGCACCTACGCCAGTAGTAACGCCACAACCGATATAACAAACTTTATCAAATGGCGCATCTTCACGAATTTTTGCCAGCGCGATTTCTGGAACCACGATGTAATTCGAAAAAGTGGATGTTCCCATGTAGTGGAAAATCGGTTTCCCATCGATAGAAAAACGGCTGGTCGCATCGGGCATCAAGCCGCGTCCTTGGGTGCTGCGGATTGCTTGGCACAGATTGGTTTTTTGTGAGAGGCAGAATTTGCATTCACGACATTCTGGCGTGTAAAGCGGAATGACGTGATCATCTTTTTTCAGGCTCTTCACGCCAGGGCCAACATCAACCACGATGCCTGCCCCTTCATGTCCAAGAATCGACGGGAAAATACCTTCAGGGTCAGCGCCCGATAAAGTGTAGTAATCAGTGTGGCAAATCCCCGTTGCTTTGATCTCGACTAAAACTTCTCCCGCTTGCGGGCCTTGTAAATCGACTTCTTCCACTGTTAATGGTTTTCCAGCTTCCCACGCGATAGCGGCTTTGGTTTTCATATTGTTCTCTGATTGTTTGAAAGTGGATTTGTTTTTTTGAATTATTCTGTGCAAGATTTTAACCGTATTTTGGAAATTCTATTTTGTCACGCTGATTCAGGCTAAATCAGCTAAAATCCGTGATCTACGATGTCATTCAGTGTTTTATTTTCTTGGAGTTACTATGGCTTTTTCACCCTTCCGTGCAATCGGTCAAGGCATTAAGTGGTTTTGGAGTGCGGTTGATTCGAGCCGACGCTTCTTGATTAATCTTATTTTCCTGCTGCTAGTTATTTTCTTACTGAATGCGATTTTTTCGTCTGATAAAGTGAAATTGGACGACAAAACAGCCTTGATCCTCAATTTTAAAGGACAGATTGTTGAGCAGCATGCTGGAAGTGCCAGCGATGCGTTTTTGGCGGAAGTGCAGGGTGAGAATAAACGCTCAACACAATTGCGTGACATCTTGACGGTTTTGGATGCCGCTGCAGTTGACCCGAAAATTAGTAGCGCAGTGTTGATGCTAGATGGCATGCAAGGTGCTGGTTTAGCGGTGCTGCGTGAAGTTGCCGCTGGCATCGATCGCTTCAAAGCCAGCGGGAAAAAAGTAATCGCTTGGGGTTCCAGCTTTGACCAGCGCCAATACTATTTGGCATCGCATGCGAATGAGGTGTATATGCACCCAATGGGTAATGTGATGCTCAATGGCTTTGGTGGCTATCGCAATTACTACAAAGATGCTTTAGACAAAATCGGTATTACTGTGAATGTTTTAAAGGTCGGTACATTTAAGAGTTTTGCTGAGCCATACATTGCCAACGGACCATCTTCTGCATCATCTGAAGCGGAAGCATTTTTATACAACGCGATGTGGAAGCTGTACACCGATGGCGTGGAAAAAGCGCGTAAGCTGCCAGCAGGAACTGTAATGAACGGTATCGATAATTTGCCGACGATGTTGAAAGTAGCGAAAGGCAGTGTGGCGCAGTTTGCAGTGGATGCCAAATTGATTGATGGCCTGAAGTCACGTGACGATTTGCGTCAGATGATGTTGGGTATGGGCGCCAAAGATGCACAGACCAAAAGCTTTAAGCAAATTAATTTCGATGAGTATTTACAGACACAAAGCCATTTCGGATTTGGCCCGAATATTGCGGTGATCGTGGCGGAAGGCGAAATCAGTGAGGGCAATGCCTCACCTGGTGCCATTGGTGGTTTATCGACTGCAAATTTAGTACGCAAGGCGCGCGAGGATGATCAGGTAAAAGCCGTTGTAGTGCGCGTTGATTCACCGGGCGGCAGCGCATTTGGTTCTGAATTGATACGCCAGGAATTAGAGTTGACGCGTAAAGCTGGTAAGCCAGTCGTGATATCGATGGGTAATGTTGCGGCATCAGGTGGCTATTGGATTTCGATGTCTTCGGATGAAGTGATCGCCGATGCCGCGACGATTACTGGATCGATTGGTGTATTTGCGATCTTCCCGACTGCAGACAAAGTGTTGGAAAAAATTGGCGTACATACCGCTGGCACGACGACCACTTGGATGAGTGATTCCTTTAATCCTTTGCGCCCTATGAATCCTAAGTTTGGTGAAGTGATTCAGCTAGGCATCAATAATATTTATTCTGAGTTTACGACGAAAGCCGCTGCTGCTCGCAAAACGACACCGGAAAAAATTGACGAAGTTGCGCAAGGTCGCGTTTGGACTGGTGAGCAAGCGAAAGAGCGTGGTTTAGTCGATCGCATTGGCAGTTTTAAAGATGCCTTGAAATCGGCAGCAACGCTGGCGAAGTTAGGTAACGATTATCGTGTGACTTATATCGAGCGTGAACCATCTAAATTCGACCGCTTCTTTAGTATGTTTGAAGATGGCGCAGCGAAAGCCGCAGCGCGTGCGATTAATGAACAATTCAAAGTCGCAGTTGCTCCAAGTGGCATTCCACCTGCGGCTGCAACAGAGATGATTAAAGATCTGGCTTGGTTGGCTGATTTACGAAAAGAAAATCGTAGCTATATGGTGATGGCACATTGTATGTGTACTTTGCCTTGATCTAAGTTTGATGTGATCATTTAAAAAAGGGAGGCAAAACGCCTCCCTTTTTTTGTCTACCGATTTAAATCGAATCGAGAATCATCACCTTCATTGTTCTTTAAGTTTTTGATTTTTGCATGAGCACTAAAAATTCTAACTGTATCAACGCATAAAAAAGCCACCATGCTTAAATACATGGTGGCTTTTCTTTGATGCTTAGAGCTTTAAATCAGTCTATTTTA
>JAYVHZ010000574.1:0-3177 GCA_043770645.1 Undibacterium sp.
ATCACGGTTTTGCCACCTTTGACCGGACCAGCTTCGCGCGTGACATTACCACCGCGTGCTTTCACTGCAGTACAAGCTGCCGCTGCATCCGGCACTGAAATCGCGATATGACCGTAGGCTGTGCCCATCTCGTAAGATTCCACGCCATAGTTGTAAGTTAATTCCAATTCCGCATGTTCAGGATTGCTGCCAAATCCTAAGAAAGCAAGTGTGTATTGATATTCCGGATTGTCGGAAGTTCGCAATAATTTCATACCTAATACTTCGGTATAAAAATCAATTGAGCGTTGCAGATTGCCGACGCGTAGCATGGTGTGTAGAAAGCGCATAGTGGATTTAGGTTCTAGATTAAAGATGCTATTGTAACGCCGAGTTTGATGAATCGTTTTTAAACGCTCATTTCATAAAGGACCAATCGCCCCGACGAATATCCTGCACGCGGCGATTCATACTTTGCCTGATCCAACGCAAGAAGAGGAAGCGCTTAATGCCAGAGAGATTACTGCCATGTTTGGTATAGAAATCATCCGGTGCATCAAAAATACCGAAGTCGTGATTGATGCCTTCTTTTTGTATATAAGTATCCTTGCCTACCCATTCGACATCAGGTTGCGCGAGCGAAGTGGTGGCGATGCCATAGCCGCAAAAAGCACCATCAGTTTCTTTGAATTGTTCCTGCACACTCCTTAAATAGGCTTTGTCCAGAATGAATCCTTCCAGATTAATCCAGTGATCCTGATGCCAGATTTCTACCCAACTATGAATGATGCTACGTGGCGCGAGCACATAGGCGACGCCGCTGATCGCCCCTTTTTGTAAGGCCTTATTGATCGTGAATCCATGAAAGCGACAAGGGATTCCGCACTTGCGGAGTAGCGCCATTATTAGTGTCCCTTTGGTATTGCATTGCCCTATCCCATCGCCCAAAACGCGTGAAGCCGGTAAATCATCGGCTTCGTTGTAACCAAACACAATCTCGTTTTGCACGAAAGCATAAATTTTCGCGATGCGTTGTTCTAAGGGGAGGGATAGCCAGCTATTGCTTGTGACTAGTTGGTCGATGCTGGGGTGATCGAAATCCAGTAAGTTGGTCGGATGTAGAAATTGTTCCATTGCAGTTTCGCCTATGAGTAGTTAAATGTCGCCCTAGTATGGCAATACCCTTTCGCTTAGTCTTGAACGAAACAGCTGAGTTTATTTTTTGCGTATTAGATGGGACAGCAAACTATGTGGCGTGACACCGAACATGGCAAGGAAAGTGCGGGAGAAATGCGCCTGATCAGAAAAGCCGGCTGCATGTGCGGCATCGACCGTGCTGCACCCATCCAAAATTGCTTCTAGCGCGACGATCAGACGCAACCATTTGCGGTAGCTACGCAAAGGCATGCCTGTTTGTTCGCGAAACCAGTGTGAGAAGCGTGATTCTGACAAAGCGATTTGTTGTGCGAGCTCACTGCGCTTGGCATAGTCGGCGCTGATTTCTTGTCGAATACTTTGCAGAATAATTGGTAGTCGCGGATCGGGCTTCGCCGCCATGCGGTGGCGTTTGAAATAATCCTGGCAATGTTGATGCAAGTTTTGGCTGGAATTTTCTGGGGTAAACAGGTTTCTGAAGAAGTCCGCGATTTTTTGCGGTAAAGCTTGAACTAAACGCGGGTCTTCCAGATGTTCGCACAAGGCGGTTGCCAGCGAGGTGGTCGGATCAAAAAATAAGGAAAGATGGCGCGGAGCGATCAAGCGATGTTCTACACCAGCAGGAACGAAAATCACATCACCTTGGAAACTCACTCCTGCGCTGAATAAAGTGTATGGCTGGTCTAAGCGAACGATGCATTGATGCACCCAATGTGCGTGTGATTGATTGTCGCCAGATTGTCCGATAAAAAAAGCGAAACCCACATCGATACCGACTTCACCAAACCACAATCTTGAATTGGATGCTTGATTGGTTTGTTTACGCATGAGGCGGCTTATTTAAAATACAGGTAAGTCAGCGCTCGCCTGTAGACGCAGTTTTCGTTTAGCGACTTCATACTCAGGGTAGATCGATTCCACGGTCGCCCAGAATTTAGCGCTGTGATTCATTTCGCGTAAATGTGAAAGCTCGTGCGCAACCACGTAGTCGATAATGTCGGGAGAAAAATGAATCAGTCGCCAATTCAATCGGATCTTTCCTTGTGATGTACACGAGCCCCACCGGGTGCCAGCAGAAGATAAACTCATGGAGTGATACGTCACGTCTAAACGCTGCGCAAAGATCGGCATGCGTTGATTGAAGGTGCGCTTCGCTTCTTGTTGTAGCCAGCTCTTTACCCGATCTTTGAGTTGTTGTTCGTGAAAATCAGGTGGTAGAGAAACGTGCAGGATGCCTTGTTCAGCATCGTGTAGGACAACGGTGCGACCTTGATGCGCAATACGCAGGCGTAGATGTGTTCCGAGATAGGGCAGGCTTGCGCCATCTTCCCAACGCATGGTGGCTTGCAAACGCTTGCTAGTACGCTCGCGCTTGTCACGTAATTTGGTAATGATCCAATGCTGTTTTTCACGGATCGCTTGTTCGATATCTGCAAGCGTTACCCAGCGCGGTGCTGTGATGCGTAAGCCTTCATCCGCAATTAAAAAACCGATGCTGCGACGCTTAGAACGACGTAATTCATAGTCGAGTACTTGATCTTGAATCAGGATTTGGCGCTTGCGCGACCCAGGTGCGGAATCGACAGGTGTTGATGGTGGTGAAGGTTTCTCACTACTTTGATTACTGCCAAATAAGTCGTTGAAAAAGTCTAACTGCATTGCGCGCTGCAAGCCTTGCATCAAAGATGGCTGTGCTGAAGCTACAGTTTTTTTAATTTTTCCAGCCGACATGGTCATCTCTCAAAACAGTTTTTCTCGCGTACCCGACGTGGTTTTTGTCAATGATAGTGACGCTGCTTAAGAGTGTAGCACGACTTATATACATCAATTTATTTGTAGACTTGCGGTGAAATTACGCGCATCTCCGCCTCTATCCATTCTTCGACTTTGGCCATGAGTTCAGTCGCATTCATATCGCCTGGTGCAATAGGTTTGCCTACCGAAACTGTAATCACGCCGGGGCGTTTAATGAAAGAGTTCTTAGGCCAGCATTCGCCCGAATTTAAGGCAATAGGAATCACCGGTGTATTGGTTTCGATAGCG
>JAYVHZ010000575.1:0-5527 GCA_043770645.1 Undibacterium sp.
TGATTCGATTTCATTCTTCCTCCAATACTTCATCATGAAAGTAGTGAAGTTTGATTGGTTTCGGCTTAGTTTTGTAGGTGGGCGGGTTGGACGCTTACACTATTCCTATTGGCTGTGTTGTTGTTTGTAATAGGTGCTGGATTAACTTTGATGATTTCACCCAAGGTAGTATGGGGGTACTGCGGTATTGTGCTTGTGGTGACGGCCATCACGCTCTGGAAAAGATTGTATGCAAACTTGCAGAGAAATATGTTTCCAGTAGGACGTGCTGTGTAATAGATTTACTGATTGTGGGGGGCTACAAAAACTCCGCAATCAATTTCACCAATTCTTCACCATAACTTTCCAACTTCTTAGCACCAACGCCAGTCACACCACGCAGATCATCAAGCGAACGTGGTTTGGCTTTAGCGATTTCCCTTAAGGTGCTGTCGTGAAAAATAATGAAGGCGGCGGTATTGTGGGCTTTCGCGGTTTCGACGCGCCACCAGCGTAAGCGTTCAAAAATAGCTTGTTCACTATTCGACAAATTCGCTTCGGAAAAATCTTTGGCGGATTGACGTTTATGTTTAACCGCTTTTTCTGCTTTCTTATATTGGCGCAGTTGAATCTGCGTCTCGCCACGCAGCACTGCACGCGAGCTCTCGGTTAACTTGAGGGAGCTATAGTTTTCGTAATCGACCGAGACTAAACCGAGTGCAATCATTTGGCGTAACAGGGCACGCCATTCGGCCTCACTTTTGTCCGAGCCTATGCCGTAAGTTGATAATTGATCGTGGCGCCATTGTTTAACCCGTTCAGTATCAATACCGCGGATGACGTCGATCACATGACCTGCTGCGAAGCGTTGATCGACGCGATAAATCGTTGAGAGAATTTTTTGCGCTGCGACCGTGCCATCAAATGAGCTTGGGGGCGATAAGCAGGTATCGCAATTGCCGCAAGGCTGTGAAGCTTGACCGAAGTAATCAAGGATGTGGACGCGGCGGCAATTTAAGGTCTCGCATAAGCCCAACATCGCATCAAGCTTAATGCCTTGCACTCGCTTGAAAGTTTCATTGGCTTCCGATTCGTCGATCATGCGGCGCTGTTGTACTACGTCTTGCAAGCCATAAGCCATCCAGGCATTGGCGCTTGCGCCATCGCGACCAGCACGACCAGTTTCTTGATAATAGCCTTCGATACTTTTGGGTAAGTCTAGATGCGCGACGAAACGCACATCCGGTTTGTCTATGCCCATACCAAAAGCGATGGTGGCGGTCATCACGATACCATCTTCACGTAAGAAACGCGCTTGATTCCGATAACGATCAGATTGTTCCATGCCCGCATGATAGGGCAGAGCGGTGATCCCATTTTCGTTCAGAAACTCGGCGGTCTCTTCGACTTTTTTACGCGACAGGCAATACACAATCCCAGCATCGCCACTGTGTTGGGCATTGATGAAATCGAGTAATTGCTTGCGTCCATTCGCTTTTTCAACAATCTGATAACGGATGTTCGGTCTGTCAAAAGAAGACACAAATTGCATTGCGTTTTCTAATTGCAGACGATGAATAATTTCGTCTCGTGTCTGTTGGTCCGCGGTGGCAGTTAAGGCGATGCGCGGCACGTCAGGAAAGCGCTCATGCAGGACTGATAGTTTGATGTATTCTGGCCTGAAATCATGTCCCCATTGCGAGACGCAGTGCGCTTCATCAATCGCAAATAGGGCGAGTGGCGTGACGCTGAGTAGTTCGAGGCAACGCTGCGTCATTAAGCGTTCTGGTGCGATATACACCATATCGATTTCACCTTCGCGCATTAGGCGTTCTATTCGTAATGCTTCTTCAAAACTCTGCGTGGAATTGAGAAAAGCGGCGCGCACGCCTACCTCGGCTAAAGCATCGACTTGATCTTGCATCAAAGCGATCAGAGGGGATACCACAATCCCGACGCCATGACGGATTAAAGCTGGAATTTGATAGCATAAGGACTTGCCACCACCTGTCGGCATCAGCACTAAGGCATCGCCGCCTTTGACGACATGATCGACGATTTGACCTTGTTGCGAACGAAATGCTGGGTAGCCGAAGACTGTCTGCAACAAGTGCAGAGCTTGATCTTGTTCAGACGTCGTGGCGGGTTGCATCGCAGTGATAATCCTTTTAATTCTATTCCGCCCAATTAATCACGCCGCTATATGCGGTAATTAAAATCATGCAGCCGAAGGCAATACGATACCAAGCGAATGCATTGAAATTGTGTGTGCTGACATAGCGTAACAACCAGCGCACGCAAAAGAATGCGGAGACAAATGCAGCAATCGTGCCTAGGCCAAACATAGGAATATCAGCGCTCGTCAATTCGTTGCGTGCTTTGTACAAGGAATAGACGGTTGCACCGAGTAGTGTTGGGATCGCAAGGAAAAAAGAAAATTCAGTGGCTGCTTTACGCGACATGCCAAACCACATGCCACCGATAATGGAGGCACCAGAGCGGCTAGTTCCTGGGATTAACGCAAAAGCCTGTGCCAAGCCGATTTTGAGTGCATCGACTAGGCGCATATCATCAATATTGTCGATTTTTGGAGCTGGATGTTGGGTACTAACTTGATGGCGGCGTTCAGTCCAAAGAATAAATACTCCGCCAAGAATGAAGGCTAGTGCAACTGGTACAGGTTTGAATAAATATGCTTTGATATAGCTACTAAAAAATAAGCCGAGTATGGCCGCCGGCAAAAAAGCCACAATGACGTTTAATGCGAAGCGTTGCGCTTTGATATCGTGACTTAGTCCTGTTATGAGGCTAATAATTTTTTGACGATATTCCCAACACACGGCGAAAATCGCCCCAGCTTGAATCACGATCTCAAAAACTTTGACTTTTTCACCTGTGAAATCGAGCAAACTTCCTGCCAAAATGAGATGCCCAGTGGACGAGATTGGTAAAAATTCCGTCAAGCCTTCGACGATGCCCATGATGATGACTTTAATTGCGAGAGTTAAATCCATAATGCTAGCTTGCTAATTAAAAAAATGAAGGCACGAAGCTTATCATGGAGGCTTGCGATTTGAGCTGAAAATTGCAGGACGCTAAGAATCCGAATTCCAAACAAGGGCATTAACTTATTGCGAGGAGGGCATAGTCGCCGTTTCTAGCTGACGAAGCCATTGAATCGCATAAAGCCTTGAATCACCACACATTTCTAACGAGGCTTGTAAGCCAGAGCAACATGCGGGCCGTTCAACTTGATCGAAAATCGCACAACGCAAGTCGGCTGTTAATTGTACGCAGGGCACACCAGCTGGTTTTCCCTCGGGCATTCCTGGAATCGGGCTACTGATGGATGGTTCAATGCAACAGGCGGCACAATTCGGGCGGCAGATCATAATGCTCATGATCATGTTCTTCTAAAAAAATGATATTTTATCTGAATTGGCTTTAGCTCCCTCACTTTCGTTAGGATCCGGACTTGACCATTTCGCCTTGTCAGCTTACATTACTGACTCTTGAGTAAGTTAAATTTAAAGTGTTTTTTCGTCATGATTTCATGTCCATTTAAGCCCCGTTGGGAAAGACGTAAAGATGCGCGGCCACAAGAATTACTTGATGCAGCCTTGGATCATTTTGTTGCCCGTGGCTTTGCGGCAACACGTTTAGATGATGTTGCGAAATCGGCAGGTGTTTCTAAAGGAACCTTGTATCTGTATTTTTGTAGTAAAGAAGAATTGTTTAAAGCGGTCGTGCGTGAATCGATCGTTCCTCTTTTGGGTGAAGCCGAAGGTGTTATTGAGCAATATACCGGTAGTAGCGAAGATTTATTCCGTTTAGTGATGACAACTTGGTGGGACAATGTTGGTGCTTCAAAGCTCTCTGGTTTGCCTAAGTTGATGACTGCTGAAGCTGGCAATTTCCCTGAACTTGCCAAGTTTTATCAAGAAGAAGTGGTTGATCGCGGTGAAAAATTGGTCAGCACGATGCTGCAACGTGGGATTGCAAGAGGTGACATTCGTGAGATGGATTTAGAGCTGGCGCCAAGAATTTTGGTATCACCAATCATCATGATGATGCTGTGGAAGCATTCGAATGGGGTTTGCCAGGTGGAACCTGAAAAATTGGGATCCTATTTGGATTTTTATATTGATATGGCACTCAGAGGCATATTGATTCAGAAGTAAATACTTAATTGATAGCTGTTTTTGAGGTGATAGGCTTGGATTTGGATATTTTTGCGTTGATATCGCGAATTATTTGCTAAGTCCGCTATGAAAATGCTAAAACACGCAGGAAAATCTTCTTTTAGAGTAACGCTTTGATAAAATGCGTCTTTTGCTAGCTTGGTGAAGTCTCTACTCATTAATTTTTACTCATCAAATAGCAATCTTCGTTTTAGATATATTTTAATTTAATGCAACGAGAAACCAACATGAACATCGAACAAGCCCGTTTTAACATGATAGAGCAGCAAATTCGTCCAACTAATGTGAGTGCACCAGAAGTGTTGGCGTTGCTAGGAACTGTGAAACGTGAAGATTTCTTCCCGCAAGAACAAAAGAGTCTGGCTTTTTTTGATACTGGTCTGCCATTGGCTGCAGGAATCGTGTCGTTAAGCCCGAAACTAGAAGCTCGAATTGTGCAAGAAGTCGCGACGAAAAAGACTGATACGGTTTTGGTGATTGGCGCTGATAGCGGCTATTTGGCAGCCTTGCTGGCGCATCAAGCGCGTCACGTAACAGTCATGGAGGCAGTTGCTGAAGTGAAAGCTTTGGCGCAGGCAAATATTTTGAGAAACGGCATTACGAATGTTGATGTGCAATGGGGTGATGCATTGCAAAATTCCGGTTTTGCAACCTTCGATGTGATCGTATTGACAGGGTCGTTGGAGTCAGTCCCACAAACTTTGCAGGAACAATTAACCGTTGGTGGTCGTTTATTCGTGATCTTAGGTAAAGCGCCTGTGATGACTGCGCAATTGATCTCCCGTGAATCGGAGCTGTTTTTTAATACTAAGCAATTGTTTGAAACTTCAGTGCCAGCTTTATCACAGATGGAACCAGCATCGACTTTCACTTTATAATGTTTTTATAAAATAAATAGAAAGCTATCTATGCAACACATTACGGCATCCGAATTAGCGCAATGGTTGGCTGATTCAACAAAAAAAGTACCATATTTATTAGATGTTCGGGAACCTTGGGAGTATGAGACTTGTCATATAGCTCAAGCGCAGTTAATGCCCATGTCTAGCATACCATTGAGGTTAGACGAGTTAGATCGTGATGCAGAGATAGTTTGTGTCTGTCATCATGGTGGACGTAGTATGCAAGTAGCACATTTCCTTGAGAGAAATGGCTTTAATCAAATCATTAATTTGACCGGTGGTGTACATGCGTGGGCTTTGCAAGTAGATACGACAATGCCTACGTATTAAGATTGCCTTTGGTGTATTGTGGCTTTGTTTTGGCATTTTTATTGCTGAACTTAGCCGGCTAAAGGCCCATTGAATAAGTCGTCGATAGCGCGCAAGTGATCAAAGACACAGATC